>CAZXTD010000005.1:16221-54455 GCA_964643575.1 uncultured Glaciecola sp.
TTGCCACATAGATTCGCGATACTATCCCTTGGCTTGAGAGCGTTTCTATGTGTTTGTCGCCCACAATTGAACGCCGAATATCGAGACCTTCTAGCGCAGCTTCTAGGGCTTCTTCTAAACGACCGCTATTATTTAGGGTGCTGGCCAATTGATTAAGGCTATAACCTAAATCTAAGCTGGGTGTGCTCTGCCTTCTCTCTATGGCTATGGCCTTACGCAAGTTCTCTTCGGCGAGCGCAAGTGCAGAAATACGCCGTAACGAATGCGCGTAACCCACGTAATAAGTCGATATGTTAGGGACGATTACCTTTCTATTTTCTAGCAAATCAATAGCTGACTTATAGTAGTCTGCTGCTTCTCTATCTTTGCCCTCGTAACTCAGTATTGTTGCTAAGTCGTATGTTAAGCCAGCTTCTACACGTACTTGCTGTTTAGCATCAAATTGCTGAAAAACTTCCTGTTGCTTAAATAGCATTAATAGGTCTTCGTACCACTTTATTAGCCCTTCTGTATTGCCAGTTTCGTATTGAATATTTCCGTATATTCTTGCGGTATAAAATTGTGTTTGAGCAGAAAGTGGCGCTTTGCTTTGTTTTATTTGCTCTACAATTTCAAGCGAGCTTGCGATGAGTTGTTGCGCTTTTTCATAGTTTTCAAGAGAATTGTATACCGCGGCAAGAGAAGCATATAACTGGGCTTTAACCTCGTTATTTTCTATTTGCTTATCACTACCACCAACCTCTAGCTCTGCAACCGCTGACTCCAACAACTGCCTTGCTGTAATATCGAGGCCATCACTTACGTAGGGGTCTGCCGACTCAAAAATGTTGAGCATGAAGTCTGAGGTTTGACGAGCAACTTCCGCTTGAGCAAAAGCACGATCTCTTTGTTGTTCAATTTGCAGGCTCTGGTAAGACACAACTGCGCTAAACACAATCAAGCTCACAAACAGCAAACTTATCGCTATAGTACTTGCGGTATTGCGTTGAACGTATTTTTGCGCTTTGTAAAAAATACTGTCGGGTTTGGCGCTAATCGGATAATTATTTAGGTAGCGGTTAATGTCATCAGCAAACTGCGCAACATTCGAATAACGGCGGTCGGGCGCTTTTTGTAGTGCTTTCATTACGATAACATCAAGGTCGCCTTTAAGTTCCTTGGCATCGCTTTGAACCGACTTAATTGTTGATTGGCGGCATCTAACGCTGGGTTTAATGGGCGTGCGTTCTAAAATAAAAGATTCGATTTCTCGAGAATCGGTGCTGCTATCAAACACTGTTTCCCCAGTGAGCAATTGCATCAACAATGTGCCTAAACCATACACGTCGGAGCGCGTTGTAATTTGTGCGCCAAGCACTTGTTCGGGTGATGCATTTCCTGGCGTGAGCACGCGGACTTGTTCTTGCGTAAGTTCGGTACTTTGCCGACTAGTAGGTGTGCTTAGTAATTTGGCGATACCAAAATCGAGCAACTTGACCTCACCTGCTGAAGTTACCAATACATTGCTTGGTTTAATGTCTCTGTGCACAACAAAGTTTTGATGTGCATAGTCTACTGCCGACAGCACTTGCTGAAATAAGCTCAAACGCGCTTTGATTGTGAGTTTATTTTGCAAACAATATTGGTTAATAGGCAAACCATCAACATACTCTAAAATAATATAGGGTTGACCCGATTCTGTCTCGCCACCGCCTATTAAACTGGCAATATTTTTGTGTTGTAGAGATGCGAGTATTTGCCGCTCTTGCTTAAAGCGCTGAATAACATCGAGGCCAATATGTCGCTTGTGTATAATTTTAATCGCGACCCACTGGTCAAATTCTCCGTCGGCCCGATGAGCAGAATAAACGCTGCCCATACCGCCCTCACCAATACAATCGACTACCGTAAACTGTTCTACTTTGTCACCTGCATTTAAAACCGCCGCTTTATTTTGAAATTCACCCGCAGTCGATGCAACAATATCGGTCAAATTAATAGGTGATTCACTTTGGTTTTCAGATGCCAGCATTTCTAGCACTTTAGCGATCACTTGTGGGTCTTGACTGGTGGCACGAACATAATCTTCTTGTTGGTCGAGCTTAAGCTCACACGCTTCGTTAAATAAAGTTTTAACCGTTTGCCATTTATCCGGGTTCATAAGTCATCCTCTTTAGCTACAGAGGAGGCTTCGCTCGATATCGGCATCTGCGTTTTTAACCATGCTTTTGCGGCTTTTAAGTCGCGTTCAACCGTGGCGACCGAGATAGAAAGCAAGTCTGCGATTTCATCGTTGGTGATACTAGAGAACATTTTTAACTCAAATATACTCGCACCACGCTCGTCAAATTCAGCTAGTTGGCTAAGCAGTTGGTCTAAGTAGATTAAATTGATGTTGTCGTTTGAGTTGTCTATAGCCTGCTCAGCAAGTGTTACCATAATTGGCATACTTCCGCGTTTGGCTGCAATTTTTGCACGCGCGTGATCAACTAAAATACGACGCATCTTTTGAGCAGCCAGTGCAATAAAATGTTTTTTATCACTTACCATAATCGACTTTTCGGCAAGATTAATATAAGCCTCATTCACTAAAGCAGTAGCCTGCAGAGTATGCCCAGCTCTTTCAGCTTGCATATATCTGCGAGCAATACGGTTAAGTTCGTCTAAAAGCGATGACTGCAGGTCATTCGGGAGATCTTTTATAGACTGTGCAAATTGATTCGACATAACATTTCCTTTGCATAAGTTGGCGCGGTACAAAAAATGTGCTATTCACCATAATATACCCACAATAATTTGCCAATAGTGACATTAGGGCTTAATAGCTTGCGTAAAAAAATAGCGCTCTAATCATTAAAGCGTTAAGCGGCAACAAAAACCCTCATAAAAGCTAAAATTCATCAAAGAAAATGATCATACTAGACAATAACTTACTGTTTACAATGGGCGAATAAACTGCTCGTCAGAGGTGTTTCAAGGTAAAACTGCGCTATTGTTGAAGACTAGCCAATCTGGGAAGCTAGTCATGAACTTGTTGATTGTAAACAGGTGAGGAGATAATCATGCATACCCACGACAATCGCCAACTAACGCTCAAAAGCGGGTTTACTCGCGTTATCGTTGGCACACTTGTAGTCTTGTTAGTGCCTTTCATTGCTATGCAATTGTCTAATGAAGTCAACTGGAAAGTTGTCGACTTTATGATAATGGCAGTGTTGTGTTTAACTGCCGGATTTACGCTGGTCTTTATTTTTCGAAGGTTTTGTTTAAAACCCAAAACGAAACTGCGCATTATATTGCTAATGCTCGCCGTATTCATTTATGTATGGGCTGAGCTGGCGGTAGGCTTATTGAGTGATGTTGTTTAAGCGCGTTTAAATTACAATAAGAGTAATATTAAAAACGCGAGTATAATCAAGGCTGCACCACTGAAAATGTATTTACGCTGATAAGCAGTTTCTTGCCAATACTTAATGCAATATACCAGGGCTAAGGGCAGTACTGAGATACAGACTACTCCCCAAAGCGTGCGTTTTTCGCCAAAAGCGGAAGCGACAGTAATAAGCGCGCCAACAAAATACATGGTGATGCCAATTCCTGCCAAAACCGTTATGGCAATCACGTAATACATGTTTACATCGGTGAACGACATTGTTTTGCATATCTCCTTAGTATTTACACAAAATAGCAGGTTAGTCTCATTTCAATAGTGAATGAATGACGGCTAAAAAAAGTCTTCCAAAATAAACACAGCCTTGATAGACGCTGAAAATACGATGTTTTCTTGTAAGTATTGACCGGGTTCTGACTCTTCCATGCGCGTTCCCGACACGCTTATCGTTTCAACATCGCGATTTGCGCCGAAACGATCGTAGTTTTCGAAAGTCGTTGAGTTGATACTATAAACCCTGCCTAAATTGGTATCAAAAGCCTTTGCTAGCGACTGTCCAGCTTCTTTTGCATCTTTTACTGCAAGCGCAGTCACTTCTTTTTCAAGCGCCTCTGCCTTAGATGATTTAAACTCGATTTTGTTGATTTGGTTTACTTTCACGCTTAATGCAAAGTCCATTAATGCATTTAGTTTATCTAAGTCTTTGAGCGTAACTTTAAGCGAACGGTTGGCAATGTAGCCCACAAGCCTGCGCTTATTGTTAATGTAGTCATAATCGGCTCGTGTCGAGATACTAGACGCAGATACATTGTCATTTGTAATATCAAAATCTGGCAAGCCTGCCAAAAACGCATTCACGCGGTCATCTACATCTGTTTTAGCTTGTGCACTCTCTCTTTGGTTGCTAGTGAGTGCCAAATGCAATACAGCAATATCTGGCTTCGCTTCAAGCTTTGCCTTACCCGTAACCACTACATGCCTTTCGGCGGGCAAACCAGTTTGGGCGCCAACAAAACCAGCAAACGCCATCAAAACAATCACACTGAAATATTTCATATCCTTTCCTTTTGAATCGTAATCTCTGAGGTTACATGTTACAGATATGAGCTTCTATTACTAGCTTGTTGTGTTAGCAGTTAACCTATTGTTACGCAACCACAGTCACGACGCCGAAATGCGTAACGCAGCCCGTGAATTTCATCATACAATGATAGGGACGCAGGCACAAAATGTGAGTTTATGCCTCGACGCGCAGTGGATATACAGAAGAGCGGCAACAGTCACACAAGCTCGGTTTAGCGTATGCGAACAAAGTGTTTAACTCAGCCGAATAAGGCTTTATTTAGCGAAAATCGACCAACCGTCGTAATCTCTGCACATTAGCATAAGCTCATTAATACGTTTACCTTATTATTAATTCTGGTTATATTTATGTATCTTCCATTTTCTCGAAAGTGAAAAATCTATGAACAAATTCGAACAACACCACACAAAAGACATTGACTCCCGCCGGTGAGCCCAGCGAAGTAACACCAGTTACGCTGGATGGGGTGCGTTACGAAGCACTGCATTGGGGCAAACAGCACGACTTCGGTCAGAATGGCGGCTTAATAGCGGCCTATGATGCCGCAAGCGGCGACAAACTTTGGGTGCACCGAATCTATAAGATAGACTACGGTGACAAATCGCCACAAAAATACGACCTCTTCATCCGCAGCATTGTCGAAATTGACGGCGGAGCCGCCCTGCGTATTACTGACCAAAGCGGTCGAGCATTTCGGCTGCGGCTAGCGGATCGGGATGTAAGGCTCGTCAATGAAGCTCTTAGTATGCCGAATAAGCCGCATCCCAGGAAGCCGACTTCTGGCTCTCAATGACCGTGACTACACCCGGTTGCAGCAGGATGCGGAAGACTTACGCAAACTTTGGTTGAAGTACACACGACTTCACACGATTGGTTTATTACCTCAATCGTGTTTGATGTTGTTTATATGTGACGGGCTCCTCATGGCACGAAACCGTCATTGGTTATAGGCACTCGTGTTTATCATCTGATAATCGTATTGTTAACGCATACATATCAAAAACTTCGCTTTAAATAATCTTATAGAGTGAATACGAGAAAGCTTCTAAATACTGTTCAAAGGTACTGCTCGTTTTCGCAGTTTTTTTATTGCCGCAATTTTACTCGAATTGCTGGTAAAACATATGCGCTTACAAAGTCAAGGACCATATAGTTCTTGTCAGACAACATGCCGTTATCTTTCTCTGTAGCAGAGAAAAATTGTAATGCTTTTTTCGTTTTTTTGAGAACACTTGGAACTTGTTTAGTTTCTGCTTCGCTTAACTCTTCTGTGCGCAGATAATCCATATATCTAGCAGAAACGATTGAATCATCTATCATGTTTACAAATTCTAATGCAAAAAGGCACATCATTAGGGGATGCATACTGCCCGTTTCATTTTTATCAAAGGTTTGGCTAAGAGTTATATTTAGCTCATCGCTTGGTAGCACTTCATCTTGATAATTAGATACTAAACGCAATAAATTATAACTATTGTGAAGACGTTTAAGCTGTCTAGGATTTGTAAATTCAAACTGTTGCGCCCAAAAAACAAAGGCTGCTTTTTGGTTTACACTCATACCAACTGTAGGTAATTCAGTTTTTCTCTCAGCACGTAAGGGTTCAATGTCAAGTCCACTTAATAACGCTGTTACATCTGCATCATTTCCATCATTTCCATCATTTCCATCATTTTCATTAATTTCATTTTGGTTTAATTGATTCTCGCTGTTGTCTGACTTGTTAATATTAGAATTGCTTGAGAACTGTGCTAATCGATTTCGCAAAGCTTGTTGACTTTCGACGTTATCATTCCATACATGACTTAAAAACCCAATTACAGCATCTGCATTTGGTTTTTCGACAATAATGGGTAATTGCAACATCTTTCCGAGGTAATCTCGCGCAATCGCTTTGGCGCTGTCTAAATCATGGTGCGGTTCAAGTTTTTCATAGTGCAAGGCCAATGCGGATAAGGCTATTCTTTGGTCTACTGCAATGACAACAGTAACTTGTGGAATATCCAAGACCAAACGAATGGCTTCGAATGTTTTGACAATACCAGCAGGGCCACACCGGTCTAAATCATCAACAACAAATAAAAGACGTTTAGGTTTACCAAGGTTACCTAACCAACCTGGCGTATTCGGGCTACCTGATCGCAGCCTTACCTCACACATCAACTTTATATCTTCACGCATTTGTGAAATTTGCCCCAAATGCTCAGCGTAACTTGGAAGTTTCACGTAAGTGAGTAATTCCTTAGTGAAGGGTTGGGCAAGCAACGGACGTAAAATCTTTAGTATTTGAACCAAGCTTAACGCTATACCAAAGATGGCCATAAAACCTTTGTCAAAAGGTTGAGTAATTTTTAGCGTTCTTATTAAGTCCGGATTAATAATAATTTCGTGCAGAATTATTGAAAGAAGCGCTAACCATAAAAAAAAGGTAATCACTTTTAATGGGTATTTTCGACTCGCAAAACCAAAGCTTAATCGAAGGCGGCTTGTCATTATCCAAAAGCACTGCTTGACTAAGTGACTAATGCTAGAAGAGAGCCTACCAATAAAGCTAAGTTTAATTTTGTTGACGGAAGGTGACTGATAAGTTGAAAGTGCTTTTATAACTTCATGAGCCATGCATGCTTGAATATTCTTCGAATGTTCGTAAGCCCATGCATTAAATTCACCCATCAAAAAGGGTGCCTTTTCTTCTTTGGCTACATTAGCACGGACTAAGTCCATTATTCGAGTTTTACCAGCACCCCAATGTCCCAACAAACCTATTGTCAAATGGCTCATATTACTTTTATCTTTGATTAAAGTCGTGAGACCATCAATAAAACCAGAGCGATTCAGGTGGTCCTCGATTGGTTGGTTTGAGTCGGGCACGACTCGCGTCTCTGGACTCGAGGATTCAAGTTGTTCATTATTTGCAGCAAAAAAGCATTTATAAACATCAACCATCTTAGCAAACGCGTTTTGGATAGTGGTATCAGAAGAAATATTTGGTAGCCATTTTTTAGATTCGTCAAAAAATATTGTTAACTCGTCTATTTCCTTTGTTTGATGGTTCCACAATTGTAATTCAAGCCACTTTTTTAAAGAGATTTTTGCGTCAACAAGAGATACATCTTGTTCGAGTTCCTCGATTAACAAAACAAGCGTACTTTTGGCGAAAGGGTCTACTGAGCGCTCAAATAGTTGAAATAGAAGCTCTTCAATATCTGCTCTGCGAATCGTAAAAATGAATTGTGAAGCATACAGTAACTGGCTGCTTTCACTGTAAGAAATCCCTTTTTGCTTTAGGCGCGGATTGTTGCGGGTATAAAGTTTAAACTTTTCCTCGTTCAGGTTTGCGTCTTTTAACTCAAGGTCTGAAATTCCACTTGATATTGCCAGAGAATATATTGTGTAAGCGTTGTAGAATGCTTTACATAAATCAAGTAAAGATTGTTTATCCTCCCTAATTTTTGGATTTACAACTATCTTAAAAAGATCCATTGCCACCAATCGAAGAATTGTTCTAGATAGCAAAAAAGACAAACCGATTGAACTCACATCTTTGTTTGCAATTAAAGAGTTCAATTTATCTACTAGGTCTGTTTTTTTTTCGATACCTGACATTGCTTTTAGACTCATGTTTGTTGTCTTTTAATGAAAAGTGTAGAGGGAATAGAGTTTATTTACCAAATGGCTTGCTTGTTAATCTTAAATCTCAGCATTAACCAAAGATTCACCAACAACACTATATCTAAGAATGAACCTAACGGAAGGCGCAAAGAACTAGCCAATAAGTTCGGCGCTTGAATAATCCAAATAATCAGTCTTATTGAGAATTTTTATCGCCGTAAATTCTGCTATGAAGCTGAGTATAAGAAGTATTACAGCTATTTTCTACCCTTCGATACAGGTGGTTTGCAATATGGTTCGATGTTCGTTGCAATTTCAAGAACGCCAGTATTTCAGAAATACCGCATGAAGCCGAACTTGAGATGTATCTCAATTCGTGCTCAAAAAGTGAAATCATCTTTAGTGCATAATGTACTTTGGTAATGCTCGTGACAACAATGTTGTTTTTGAAGCATTCTAGCGCGCCTTTGTATTAAGAACTTGGTAATATGCTTACAATACGCACAAAGAGACTACTTCAATGGCGCTAAAGCCGACAATCTTTAAGTTTAAAGTTAGTTTATCTGATATTAACAACGACTATTACGATGAGCTAAATTTGATCCTTGCACAGCACCCCTCTGAAAACGTCGAGCGCATGATGGCGCGCTCTTTAGCTTTTTGTTTGAATGCGTTTAATGATGCTGAAAAAAGGATGGCCTTTACCAAAGGCTTAAGCTCGGTAGACGAACCTGATATTTGGCTCAAAAGCTTAGATGACCAAACGCTGTTGTGGATTGATATTGGCGAGCCCAGTTTTGACAGACTCAAAAAAGCCTGCCGACTTGCCAAAAAGACGGTAGTTTACACTTTTAACTCGAAGTCTGATGTGTGGTGGAAACAATCCCAGGCTGACTTAGACAAACTCCCCATATCGGTTGTGCAATTTGAATGGGAACAAATTAAAGCATTTAGCCAGCATCTTTCTCGTACAATGGACTTTTCTATTACCTTGAGTGAACAAACCGCTTATGTTGCGCTAAACGACTCTCAAATAGAGGTTAACTGGCGAACCTTAAAGGATTGAGCCGGTGATATTTGAGCTGACTCGGTATAGAAAACAAGCACTATTATGATATTATGTGAAGACAATCGTAGTATTCACTAAAAGGAATATGTGAAATGATAAATAGTGCTTTTGGGGCAAAGTTGTCAGGCCGTAAAAAGACAATATTTTTGGTTTGGCTTGCGCTTGTTACCTTATATATTTTATATGTGGTTTCGACTGACGCATTATTTGAATGGTTAACGTTTTCAATCATTACATATACTGGCTTACTGCCTTTGATAATGATTAATTACAACGAAGAATTAATGCAAAGCAAGGTCGACGACGCTGTTGCTCACTTTACTGTCACAGGTGACAAAGTAGTAATAGGTGATGATCAAGTCCCCATCGTAAAAGTGAAACGAGTCGCTATTGAAGTTGTCGACGATTATGGCTATTGCTCGCTTCCTTTTAATCACATGTCGCCAGGCGTTGTTCCTAGTTTTATTTTTCCCAAAGAACAATATGAAGATTTAAAGAAACACGTTGTGAGCAAACTTCCTAAGGTACAAATCATTAAATAAGCACCAAGCTCAGCCAAACACAACTAAATACGCCGTCAACAGCTTAACCCTCTCGCTTGTCATAATTTTGCAATTATTCCTTAAAATAAATGCAAAAAAACCTTCATTGTTCGTTCATTCTTTTGTAAAGCCAATTTAGTAGTCTAAAAGAATGTGTTGGCTTAACTGCTTTTGCATATTCGCAAAAATGCGATTTGAAGCAAGGGCAAAGCATTGCGGTACCACATATATAATTTCAATTACTCGCTAATTGTATTAGCAACAGGAAAACTATATGTCTATATCTGAACTCGCCGAAAAAGCAAAAATAGCAAGAACCAAAATACAAAAAGATGCAAGCACCGCCTCGCAAGTCGATAACGCACAACTGCACGACGACCTTGAAGATATCCCCTCAAATCACTCAGGTAATCGCCCGTTTGAATCGGTGCTAAATACAATGATTTCGAGACGCAAGGTCACAATGGGCGGCTTAGCCCTTGCCGCGAGTGGTTTTTTTGCGCCTGCTGCAACCGCAGGGTCGTCTTTAAGAGACCGCGCTTCTATTCGTATTAGCGAACGCTTTTTGGTCAATTTTGAACCGGTAAAAATCGCTGATGTAATAAATACCACCATGCCGACGATATCGAGCGACTATGAATATGAAGTGCTGATACCATGGGGCACGCCAATAGAGCCAGGCGCTACACAAGCATATAACGGCGACCCAAACACTCGCCCCACTGCAGAGCAAGCTTCAAAACAAATCGGCATAGGCCATGATGGCATGTGGTTCTTCCCTATCGACCTTAACTCAGACCGCCGCTACGGCCGCACGCCAAGCAGCACTGAAGGCATGTTGTGCATCAATCATGAATTTGGCAGAAATACACACGTTTTGGGTAAATCGGCACCTGAAAGCCTAGAAGATGTTCGTGTTTCTCAAAATGCCCATGGCGTGTCGGTTGTTAAAATTAAAAAAACAGCGTTTAGCGGTTGGCAAGTTGACGCGAGTCCAAACTCTCGCCGTATAACGGTAAATACACCTGTGGCATACTCTGGCCCAGCCGCCAACTCCCCACTGCTACAAAACCCGAATGGCAATATAGCGCTAGGCACAGTCAACAACTGTGGCTCAGGTAAAACGCCTTGGGGTACGTATCTGACATGCGAAGAAAACTTTAACCTTTACTTTGGCGCAAATGATACTTTTACACCTACCGAAGAACAGGCGCGCTATGGGTTTTCTGAGTTTGGCGCAGGTTACGGTTGGTATGCATTTGACAAGCGGTTTGATTTAACCGACCCCGACTATGTGAACGAACAGAATCGATTTGGTTGGATTGTTGAAATAGACCCCTTTGACGCAACACAAAAGCCAACAAAACGCACTGCGCTTGGCCGCTTTAAACATGAAGCTATTGCCATTGCTGAAAGCGGTAATGGCCGCATAGCGGCGTATATGGGTGATGACCAACGTTTTGATTATTGCTATAAGTATGTATCAACCAATGCGTGGCAAGATGACATCGACAACGGCGAAAGCCCGCTCGATGACGGAAAACTCTACGTAGCAAGATTTAACGATAATGGCACTGGTGAGTGGTTAGAGCTCACTATAGACAACCCGCTTTTAGCCGACCGTTTCGACACACAGGCTGAACTATTAATATACGCACGAGTGGCAGCGGATATTTTAGGGGCCACACCCATGGACAGACCCGAATGGACAACTATTGGTAAAAACGGTGAAGTATTTTGGACGCTTACGAACAACTCGCAGCGCACTGTGCCAAATGCAGCTAACCCTGTTGCTCCTAATAGTGACGGTCATATTATCCGTACGACCGATTCGGGCGATCACCTAGGTACAAGCTTTACTTGGGACATTTATATGTTTGCCTCTGATACTAGAGGAACTGAAGGTGTATTTACCGATCCTGATTTAGCTTACGCAGACGAGCAAGGTCGGTTATTTATTGGCACTGACGGTGGTCAACCAGACGGGTTACAAGACCAACTAATCGTAATTGACACCAATAAAGACGTAGTTGAACCTAAACGATTGTTGGTAGGCGTAAACAGCGATGAAATAACAGGTTTTACAATGACTCCCGACAGACGCACTGCATTTGTTAACATGCAGCACCCAGGAAATGGTGACCCTACACGCACTAACTTCCCTGCTACGCCCGATGGTAGGACAATTCCGCGGGATTGTACCTTAGTAATACGTCGTAAAAATGGTGGTATTATTGGCTCTTAACTAGCCGAAATTGCTTCCCTTTTAAAAAAGTCCGATAACTTGTTTTAAAGTGTCGGGCTTTTTTTATACGGACTGTCTAATACTGACACAATGATAATAGCCTTTTGACACAATGCAATTTGTGACTAGCGCTTACAATTGGGTCTTAAAATTCTTGCAAAGACTTGCACTTATAGTGCAAAGTCTCGGTTAGCGCACAAACTCGCTGATATACAGCCTCCACACCCCAAGCAATATATTTCATACTTGAAGGTATTTATAAGTCTATGCAACTCATTGAAGTCAACAAAGCACGTTACAAAAAACACCTTAACATCGTGATCGTAAGTGCAATCGCGGTATTTGTAGCGGGCAGTTTAGGCATCTCGCAAAGTTTAATTGCCTTGTTTCCTGATGAAAGTGGTAGTCATTTTCATTGGAATTTAACAGGGGTTATCATAACCGCAATACTCATTGCTTACATATTGAATAAATACCGAAGCCATGAATTTATGACCGAAGTCACTTACGTGTGGGAATTAAAACAAACTCTCAACAAAATTAATCGAAAAATGCTGAAACTTAAAGATGCCGCCAACAAAGGAGACGCCGACGCCTTAACCGCTCTGCAATTTTCGTATTCAGGCTCACGACTTTTATGGCAACTAGACGACAACACCATAGTCATGGAGGAGCTCGCTATAGCCCAAGCAGAGCTCGACAGCCTCGCCCAAAAATATCAGCTTAATCCTCAAGCAGAAAACTACGAACCGAGTCTTTTAGATAAATTTTAAGTCGCATTTAGCGAGCGCTGACTCGAAAGTCTGCAAACAAAGCGCGGCTATTGTTTAAGGGGCCCCATTGTGGTTGATTACCGCCGTGGAATGTTGAGAAAAATAGCGTATCGATGGCCCCTTGGGCGTTGAGTCTTAGCCTGAAGTTTTGTTTGGCAAGTACAAGTGCATCATTGATGTAAATATGAATGCTTGCGTTGTGTTGGCCTTGCTCGTTTACTTTGATGACTTGCCGAATTTGATACCACTGACCTGGAATAAATTGATAGTCGTCAAATGGGATAGAGTCGCCCCATTTTCCTTGCATGTCGACGTAATAAAGATAAAGCTCGGCAAGGCCTTTTTCGCGCCACATTAATCGTGCGCTCCAACCTTCGCCGTTCAAAGGCCGATTGCCGCCCGTCCATTTAGCGCCACCGCTTGTAAGGCCGGGTAATTTGCCGCCTAGTCTAAAATCGAATCCTTCTTCAAACTTGATGCTGTACTTGAGTTCGTAAGTATCTTTTGGTGGGAGGTTAACCACAAATTGCGCGCCTCCCTTTTGCGGGCCAACTCCGCCTTTTGGATATTCGACTGCTAAAGCCGACTTGCCGTTGTTTTTTACAAGGCTGACACGGTCGAATAACTGTGCCCACTGCATGCTTGGATAATGTTGCGTTAACACGCTATCGCTTAGTGAGCCTGCTGGTAATTCTGCAAAGTCTGAGGCGAACGTTACCATAGAAAAGCTTTCATCTTGAGGCAATCTTATTGTGCAACTTTGCTTGTTAATTGGTGTTGCCATGGCTTTTTCATCGGTGTTGCGAACATGTGCCTTAGGGCCAAGAAAATCGCATTCGTAAACCTCATCTTCGCCTTTTATCGAGACCTCGTAGCGACCATATAAGCCCTCAAATGACACATAGCCTTTCGCGTTAGTGGTGAGTGTTTGCTGATTATCTTTATGCCCGTTCAACCATTCTAGGTAAGCAATTGCATTGGGTTTAAATTCGTCATTTACATCGACTAATGCACCTAGCGGTCGCCACATTTTTGCCTCATAAAAACCCCAGCGCGTAACACCAACGGTGGCAGGGTGTGCATACATTGCCTGATAAAAGTCGGTATCAAACTGAGCTTGAGCATCAAAGTCACGTGTGTTTGAGTCGTATTCAGTCACTCTTATTGGTAAGCCAAACTCAGCAAAGCGGTCTAGTATTGTCCACATTTTTTGTATCGGCGTAACTACACCACTAAAGTGCCCCTGCATGCCAATGCCGTGTATAGGCGCGCCCTTTTCTAGCAAGTAAGTAATGGTATCGTAGTAGTGATCTTGCTGTATTTTATTATCGCCGCCGTCGGTTAAAATTGAGTTTTCGTTGATGTACAAAATAGCTTCAGGGTGCAAGTGATGAACGCGTTTAAACCAATCGGCCACTGTGTCAAGGCCAACCACATCGAGCCATTCTGACTCATCGCGTAGTTCATTGATAACGTCATATTCGTTTACACCATAACGGCGCAGAATTGGCACAATTTCGTCAATGTGTTGATTCACTCTTTCGATAAAAGCTTGCTTATTGCCTGCCAAATTATTAAGAGATTCGGGGCTGAATCTAAACGCAGGATACAGTAACACATGCCCTCTGGTACGGATGTTATTGGCCTGTAGCTTTCGCATAGCACGTATATTTTCTTCACGTACATCAGGGTTTTCCCAGCCCCAATCTGCCCAATATATTCTGGCGGTCGCGCTATTAAAGAATTGATTAAACCACCCTTGATATTTTTCACCCACCGCCGAATTGTCGGTATACATCTCGTTGACCATAGTGGCAAGCTCATAATCGAGGTCGGTTTGTTTGATATCGAGCACTCTATTGTTTACCGGCTTGCCCGCTCGGTCGAGAATATTGACTGTAAATGCGTTGCTGCGATACTTTTTGATCATATCAACGGCCATAGAGCGCCACTTGGCATTTGGGTCCATGCCATCATATTGAAGCTCGGTAGGCGGAAACACATGAATGGGCGTACTTGCTGGCAAACTTATAAAACTCAGTGCAGCAATATCTACCGATTGAGCCTGCGAGGCTAAGTGAAGGGCCACATGAAAACTGCCCTCGTCTAAGTCAGTTTCGGCTTGTCCTAAGGCCATTACGCGCGTCCATTGTTCGCCCGTTGCAATACTAGCATCGGCAATCATTGCCCATGAAGGCTCTGTTCTCTCAATAAAACCACGAATGTTGGCGTTACCTGTTCCAGGCGTAGCTCTCACGTAAAAGCTGGCTGCTACCCAGTCGCCTTTGTTGACAAACGATGTATTACGAGGACTGTGTGCAGTAACGGAATAACTCTTTTCGCCTTTTTGTGGTATTTGCACACGCATAAATTGCGTAAAGCGGCCTTCTGGCTCATTTATTTGCGCTGTGTTGCTTGATGCACTTCCGCTGACCGTTATGCCGCTAATTTGCTTGTTGTCTGCAAACACAACTGGGCTCACTCCTTGTGGCAACTTGCTTTGTAAGTCTTGAATAAACCTTGTTGGGTCAGCGGCATACGCGCTTGCAGTGAACGCGACTAAAGTAAAAAGTAAAAGCAAATGTAAATATAAATGTAAACAACATCGGCGAAGCTGACTGGAAAATAATTCGAAAAAAGAAAAACGCAACATGTACCAAATACCCTATTATTAAATTTATGAAAATAACTAAAGCACGTATTTTTGAAGATACCCCAAATCTTCAAAAACCCATTTATAACATACACAAGGAGATTAAACTTAGTCAAAACCATGTATTAAATATAACCAATATTCATAATCAAATTGTGCTTTCTAATAAACTGACAGCCGAAAAACTACTAGTTTCAACCGATTTACACATAACCAATCAACTTAGCTTGTTATTACACTAAATTAACATTTTATTTACCTTGTGCGCGTGCCCTCAGTTCAACTTTGTGAGTACTGAACATGCCAAAAGGTCAGTAAATTGATGCTCGAAAGAGTTTACTAAGCACACAATTTAGAAGGCAAGACTATGAATGTTTCAGTTTTTCAACGTTGCATCAAGTACATAGTAATGAGTTTGCTGCTGGCAACAAGCTCAGCAATGGTATCAGCAGATACTAACGGACCCGTGTACTGGGATGTTTCTCAACAACAAGTATTTACCGCAGACGGCGAACCGCTGGTGGGCGTCGACTTTTTCTTAGACGTTTACGACTTAGAAAACATGCAAGAAAACCAAAGCGATTACGAAGGTTATTTTAAAAACCTGATTGCTGAAAACGGCGCAAACGTAATAAGAGTTGCCCCTTGGATAAAGTATTGGGAGCACACTGCACCAGGCGCGTACTGGTATGAAGATCACCGCAGTCAACTGCAATTTGCGCTCGACCGCGCGGTTCAGTGGTCTGAAGAAGCGGGCGTCTACCTGACTATTTCTTATGGCCCAATTTACGACATGGACAAAGCAATGGCCTTTTGGGAGATATTCGGTACACGATACAGTGATCAAGAGCACCTGATTTTTGAAAATAGCCTAGACGGCGTACCTCGCATTTCAACGCGCGACTTAAACGCGCTCAAAAGCACAATACAGAGCGCTTCGCCCAGCACGCATCAGCTCTTTACCTTTCCAACCAGCTGGCAACGCAGACGCTCCATTCAAGCATTTACTCAATATGGCAGTATCGATTTTGGCGAACGAACAGAAACTACGCCCTCGGTTATTGACTATGCATTGAATGCACGCCCAGATGTTGACCATGTTATTCGCACAACCTTGCCTGCTGGCACTACCAATAGATGGGATAGCGTAAGCGGTATGGAACTTAAAACACCTGTACCAAGTAGTGAATTTGCTGGTTTATCATTTGAGGTTAAATCGGACTATGCACAAAGCTTTTGGGTGTATTTACGTGACGCTAACGACAACGACATAGGAGCTCATTACAACACCTATAGCCCTGACGGATGGACAACAATCAATTTAAGCTCATCCGATTTTAACGATGCAAGCAGTGCTGATATTGCTTCAATTCAGTTCTTTATTGGTAACGATGCTAACTTTGATGACCACAATGGGAATAACTTCTACTTTGATAACATGGTGATTGAATCTAGCGATGGGTCAACACAAGAAAACCCAGGTTTTGTTTATGAAGATGGTGAAGGTTGGTTAACTAAAGGGTACAACCAAACTTCGGTTGCCATAACGCGCGAAGAAGCAGATACCCAAGAAGAAGTCGGCTTTGCTATGCAGATTGAAACTTTCTTTGAAGGATGCTGCTCGGGTAATCGTTGGAACAACGTAACAGGTATGGCGCTTGAGTTTCCTTTCCCGTCTGATGACTTTGTTGAAGTAAGCTTTGATGTAAAAGCTGACGACCCACAAGGTTTTTGGGTTTACATGCGCGGCGACACTGGCGAGGATAGCCCTGATATCTATAATTACTTTAATACATACGCAGGGGAAGAATGGACAACGGTTACGCTCAACAAAAATGACTTCAGTTTTGTCAGAAATGGCGAAATCAGCTCAGTCCAATTCTTTGTTGGTGTTGACGCAAATTCTGACGCTCACACGACAACAAACTTCTACTTTGACAATATTGTCGTTACCTCATCGGAGGGTCAAAGACAAGGTGCTCGCGGCACAACTGACGAAAGCGGAACAGGTTGGTCGGGCATTGGTTATGGCACAAGCAATACGGTAGTTGAGCGTGTAGAAGAGCCAAGTGCAGCTCCCGCACCAACTACTGTTGCTTATGACATACAATACAGCCGCATTGGTGGAACTGACTATTACGTGTCACCAAATGGTGATGACACTAACGACGGTTTATCAGAATCCACACCGTTATTAACGCCACAAGTAGGCGCAGACATGCTGCAAGCAGGCGACCGTTTGCTATTGATGCCAGGTTACTACGAAACTGGCGGCTATGGCACAATGATCAACCTAACCGCATCAGGCACTCCTTCTAACTGGATAAGTATAGAAGCACTTGAAACCGGCACGGTAGAGTTTAAAGTCCGAGGCAACTATGGTGTTGTGGCTAATGGCGCGTCGTACGTTCGCATAAAAGGCTTAACCATTGAAGGCCTAGCCAACACCTTAACACCCGAAGAAGCCATCGCACTGAAAGACCAAAACTGGTATGCAGAAGGGCTTGTAGGCGTAGGGATAGGCACTGAATCGCGCAATGACAACGGTGAGTATACCTTCCCGCATCATATTGTTATTGAAGATAATCTGATTAGGCATATGTCGGGCGGTGGTATAGGCATTAAACGTGCTGATTATGTACTAGTGCAAAATAATGTTGTACATAACAACGCTTACTACAATGTATGGGCGCAGTCGGGTATTTCGATTTGGGAAAGCCACAACCATGATGACAATACCGAAACGTATCGCCAGGTGATTACCGGTAACGTAGCATGGGGCAACTACAACTACTTCAAATTTGAAGCTAGCAGCACGCCTGAAATTGCTGACTCATACACCGACGGTAACGGCATAATTATTGATGCACTCGCCATTGACCAAGGTTATTTAAACGATGGCCAAGACGGCATTTATAGCGGCCGTACGCTTGTCGAAAACAACATTACCTATGGTAACGGCGGCAAAGGTATTAACTTATACGCCAGTGATAATATAGATGTCATCCACAATGTTAGCTATAAAAACGGGACTCACCCCGAGATTGACGGTGAGATTGCTTTAGGTCAGGTGAGTAATATCCGCATGTACAACAATATTATAGATGTAGACTCTGATGAATCTGTGTTTTTTAGTTACTTCACGTCTAACCTCGACGTAAGTCATAATATTATTGTTAAAGAAGGTGGTTTGGATTCAACCGTTAGCATAGCTTCTGACACCATCGAGGCCAACCCGCTTTTTCGTGATGCGGCTAACTTTGATTTTAGCGTGATGTCTTCGTCGCCAGCAATTGATGCGGCGACTGACAAGTTGCAATCAGTTGTAAGCAAAGATGGCGTAGCACGTCCGCAAGGTCTTGCTGCTGATATTGGCGCTTTTGAGCAATAATACTGTTCCCTAGACTTTCACGCACAGTTATATGTAGTTACTTACATTGCGTGATTAACGCTTAAGGCGCTCTGAAAAGAGCGCCTTTTTTATTGCTTATCAACGTCTACTTGTACATACAAAGCACAAGCGAGTCTACTATTAATATACCTTTTGGCTACTAATTCGTTACATATAATTATTAGGTTTATTAACGCTGCATGCCAGCCTACATTAAGTCCTTTAAACAGCCATAGGATTAAAAAAGTGAAGACTTATTACGTATCTAACAAACCTTCAAATAAAACACTTTTATGTAGCGCTCTCGCTGCTTTATTGCTGGTAATGAGCAGCTCATCTTTTGCAGAGGGTGGGTCAGTTTATCACAGCGGGCAAGCAAGCAAACACTCAGCATTAGCAATATCAGAAGGTGCAAAAACAAGTGCACGAGTAGTGAATGGCGTTGTAGCCGTGCCGCTTATAGTTATGGGCGGCATGAGCACGGCAACCGGCAATGGTGTGACGGCGCTTGGTGAGTCGATAGCAAGAGGGCCTATGAGTATGCATTCAAGTGCACACCCGCACACCCCGTTAGCGGTCACAGAGCTTGTCATAACCGCAGACCCCGCGCCTAACAAGGTAATCATTACCAGTAAAACCAAAAAAGTGACACAAGAAACGATAATCGAAACGCAATAAACACTTAATAGTGACTAGAGGAGAGGAGATGATGAAGCCGCTAAATTTGATACTCAGTTGCTTAATAGTGTGTTGCAGCTTAAGTATTACAGTCAATGCTGGCAGTCAGCAAGATACCGAGGCCAAGTTTGCCCCACAAGCGATTGCCGCATTTGCAAAGGGCGTCGAAAGATACGCGGCTCGACAAGGTGCAAGAGCATTTGTAATAGCGAGAGTCGGCAGAGCACCTGCCGACTTGCCAAGAGGTATCAAATATACTCATACCGCAATTGCCGTGTATTCAACCATTACGCTAGATGATGGGTCTGAGGTTAACGCCTACGCGATACATAACCTTTATCAGAATGCAGATAACTTAAAACGAAGCGAGCTGATAATCGATTACCCTGTTGATTTTTTTTGGGGAGCACACGAGCTACGAGCTGGTATTTTGATACCTAATGCAGAGCTACAACAGGCCTTGATTGAACTTATTAGCAAACGCGACCATGTGAAACTGCATAACCCCCAATACTCAGTTATTGCGAGCCCGTATAACAGCATGTACCAAAATTGTACTGAGCACATACTCGATATGATAAACGCCGCTATTTATGGCAGCACAAACCTTGAACAGCTTAAAGCCAATACGATTGCTCACTTTAAAGCGCAGGCGATACATGCAAGTCGCTTTAAATTAGCGCTTGGTTCAATGTTTATGAAAGACATCACGACACGCGATCATAAAGGCAAAGTAAGCACCGCAAGCTTTTTAAGTATTGCTCGATATTTACAGCAATACGACCTCGCGAAGCACGTTATCGCCCTAGACGATGCATTAAATGCCACACCTTTGTGATTATTAGTTAGAAGGCATATTTTTGTGCCAATTATTAATTAAGGAAAGAAAACCATGACATCCACTCAAATACTCAAAGCGCCAACAAAAGCTTTTCGATGGTCGGCTTTAGCTGCTCTATTAATCGGCGCGGTCTCGTACGCAATAGGGCTTTATAATGCCGATATGGCACTCAATGAAAAAGGTTATTATCTGGTTGTGCTGTTGTTTGGTTTATTTGCTGCCATTTCTGCTCAAAAAACAGTGCGAGATGACGCTGAGAACATCCCGACATCTAAGGTTTATTTTATGCTGTGCTGGGCCTCTGTCGCTAGCGCTATATCGTTGCTGTGCGTTGGTCTTTATAACGCAGATTTATTATTGAGTGAAAAAGGCTTTTTCGGGATGGCTTATACCTTGAGTATGTTTGCGGCAATTACGGTGCAAAAGAACCTGCGGGATACTCAAACATTGGATAGCCGCGGGAGACAACACAAAACTGCAGTCAACGCTACGTAGAGATAGCGTTTGGCTTTTTAATCTAATTTTAATGTTAGCGCAAAGCCTTTTTCAGTTTACTTATTTATTATCCCTTCCTATTAATTAGCCTTATGAGGAAAACCAGTGAATAAGAAAACAATTGCTTTGGCAGTATTATTAGGTTTGGCAAGTGCAATACAAGCTATCGCATATGAGAAGGGCGACATTATAGTGCGTGCAGGCTTTGCCACAGTTGCGCCAAACGAAAGTACCTCAAATGTAACAGTTGGCAGCGACCTTGGTTTTGGCCTGAACGTGGATAACAATACGCAATTAGGACTCAATTTCGCCTATTTTTTAACTGACCAAATAAACCTTGAAGTGTTAGCGGCAACCCCTTTTTCTCACGATATAAACTTTGGTGTAAACGACCCACTCAGTACAGGCAATCAGTTAGGTAGCACCAAGCATTTACCGCCCACCGTTACACTCAACTATTTTTTTAATGATACAAATAGCGCATTTCAACCGTATATAGGCGCAGGCGTAAATTATACGGTCTTTTTTGACGAAGAGTTTACTGGCGCAAACAGCGATGCTGGCCTGCAAGATTTGTCACTCGACAACTCATTTGGACTAGCAGCGACACTAGGCGCCGACTACATGTTAAAAGACAATTGGTTAATTAACGCCTCTGTACGATGGATAGATATTGATACAGAAGCGTCATTTAACCTTAATGGTGCTGCGGGTTCAGTAAGCTCCATAGAAATTGACCCATGGGTATACACAATATCCATTGGTTATAAATTTTAAACCGTCGATAAGAACGGCATTTTTAAATAAAAATCGTTGACCACGGCACTGCTTAAAGTCGTGAAACCCAACAGAGGATAATTATGAATAAGTTAACACCCACAAAATTAGCTATATCTTCATCAATCGCTGCTGCAGCTATGCTTGTATGCGCTTCACCCGCTATTGCAAAAAATGTAAGCGACAGCGTAATCGAAGCACACCGCGCGGCATTAGAGCAAAACACTGACGGTAAAGGCTTTGGCCCGCAGTCACCTAGAGACATCGACTCAAAGGCAGGGACTAACCAGCGCGTATTTGGTTTTGCTCCACCTTCAAGCCAAATGAACCTATGTAATATCCACTTTCACAAAAATGCTGAGCACAAAGGCGGTGAGTTCACGACTTATGCTGGCAATGGCGATGGCATGGGCAACATGACAGGCTATAAGTATGACGGTAAGTTGTCATCTTCAGAAACCAAGCAGCTAAACAAAAATATCTGTGCAGGTAAAGGCAGCTCATTATTAGCGGGCGATACTATTGAGATACATTATGTATACAGTTCTAACCAGATTGCTCCCGGCCCAACATTAGGTGCCTGTTTGTCTGATAGCTCAATGAACCCAGGTTTACGTGTTGAAGGTCAAGTATTTGTATTAGTGAACGACAGCGACGCGCTCGATTTTAATGACTTAACTAAAATCGAAAAAGTTAACGGTTATCATCAAGCAGTTAATATCCCAAGCAATACAGGTACACCTGTTGAATACATCGGTTCAACTACGGGTCCATCGTTTAACGAATCAGCTTCACCTTTAAAAGTAAGCTGGAGCGTTAGACCTGAGGTTGCTAAAGTAGATATTAGCACTGTAGGCGAATGGTGTGAAAGCAATGTCTTTAACGAAGACCACGCTCATGGCGTGCGTAACTTAGTAATGAACGAAAAGCTACTTTCGCCAATTAAATAGTAGTTCCTTTATTTACGCTTGGGCCGCTGCGCCCAAGCGATATCCATTTCCGCGCAAAGTCTGAATAGCAATATCTTTATCCGCATCTAACCGCTTTCTTAATCGGCTAATATATACGTCTACAATATTCGTATTTGGGTCGCTGTAAGTTTGCCAGACTCGGCTTAAAATTCTTTCTCTTGATAAGACCTTGTTCTTGTTTTCCAGTAGATATTGTAGCAATTCGTACTCTATTTTGGTCAGGCCCAATTCAACACCATCTAGCCGGGCAACACGCTCGTCTAACAATAGCTCAAGACGCGACATACTCAGTAAGTTTATAGAGTCTGGTGTTTGCTGGGTAACTCGTCTTTTTAACGCAACGATACGAGCAAGCAATTCATCAAAGTCAAAGGGCTTGCACAGGTAATCATCTGCACCTTCCTGCAAGCCTTTTACTCTTTCATTAACTTCATCAAGCGCGGTAAGCATTAAAATCATAGGAGGCTTTGGTAAACACTTAAGCGCAGCAACAATTGATACGCTGTCTTCGTCTCCAAAGAGCCTGTCTAACACCAAAATACTCGGCGCATGTTTTTTCACAAAAGGAAGAATTTCGTGCAAATGGTTAAGAGTATCGCACTCATAACCTTCTGCTTTAAGGCCTTTCTCTAAAAAACGTAAAAGGGGTAATTCGTCGTCTGCTATCAGTATTTTCATATTAATTTTTTGTCTGTGGCGTTCAATATGGTAAGGAGACCGTAAAGGTTGTGCCTTCACCTTGAATAGACTGCACACTAATGCTGCCCTTATGTGCCTCTACAATGGCTTTGGCAATAGGTAAACCTAATCCGACGCCTTCATTATGCTTACTAAAACGCACGAAGCGTTCAAAAATATTTTCGATTTCAGCGCCTGAAATACCCTCTCCGCTGTCAGCAAAAGAGATCTTAATAGATTTTTTAGTATAGCCCACCAATATTTTTATGGGTTCATCTTTAGCTGAATACTTATTTGCGTTATCAAGCAATATTGAAAACACCTGCTCTATTCTAGATTTATCAATGCGCACCTTTGTTGAAGAATTTTCCACCTTTTCATCAACAAGAATATCTCTATTTTCGCAAAGCTTACGCCACTTTTTTACTTCAGACATAATCACCGGTTCTATGTCAATGCTCAACAGTTCTAGGTGCAGCTCTGTCATTTCGGCTCGGGTGAGTAATAACAAACCATCCACTAAATGACTTAAGTTAACCGCCTGATTAAGTATGACTTGTAGCGTTTCTTTATATTCTTCTTCTGATATCGATTTAACTCGCAAGGTAACTTGCGCCTCACCCCTGATAATGGTGAGTGGTGTGCGCAATTCGTGCGATACGTCTGCAATAAATTGCCTACGTCGTGAATCGATTTTGGTTAACTGAAGGTTGGCTTGGGTAAGCTCGCTGGTGCGCTGTTCTACCTGAAACTCTAAGTCTTTGCGCGAGCGGGCTTCGTTTTCTTCATGCTCTTGTAAACGTTTTGCGAGTTGATTAATTGAAGTTGCCAACTGCTGAAATTCACTGTCGAGTCTGTCTGATATGGGTTGACGATAATCTCCACCCGCAATTGTATTGGTTGCTTGTTGTATAAGAATAAGTGGTTGATAGAGTTGATTAAATAGCCAGTAACATGCATAAGCAATAAGCGGCACCACCAGCGCTGCTAAAATTAAGGTAAACCAAACAATGGCGGTGTTCAAAGCGTTGATACGCGCATTAATACTACCTACCACTCTGCTCTGGCGCGTTTCGGCAGCGTTAATGGCTTCCCGAAACTCATTGTCGATGCTTTCTTCTAATAGGTCTCGCAGGTTTTGTTTTTGAGCAATCGGTACACCAGAGCGGTTTTCTACAATAAGCTGAAACTCGTTTATGATCGAGTTAATAAGTGATTCAAGCTCATCAGTATCCTCCACGGTGCCAAGCGTAAAATCTTCGCCTAATGCTTCTCGTTGTTTGAGCTCTAAACGCCTGATATTTTCGATAGCGTAAGCTATTTTTGCGCGCTTTTTACGTACATTGGCTTGGTTGGCATTTTTCCCAAATATAATTTCATCTGTTAGCTGTTTAAATAGCCGATACGAGGTACTCGACAGTTGCTGGTGCTCACTCAGCAAAGACTGCGCAATTGTGCTTTGCTCCAAATTTTGCCGAGTCAGATGAGCAGATATCGCAGTGCAAGCCAAAGCAACGATTAATATAAACGCCGTACCCAAACCAAAAAAGAAAAGCTTTTTCTTATACATTACTTATGCTTACGTCATTCCTGCGCAGGCAGGAACCTCCCCAATTCTACGACTAAACCAAAATCAACAAACGGATGAATGTAATACCCCATCAAATATTATGAAAGCAATATTTATCCATTCAGTACGCATCAAACCCACGCAAAGCCCACTATGCATACTTACAATCTAGGCCCACAACCTCAGCCCGACCAATCCATTAACAAGCAACAGCATCGCAAGCATCGCATTGGCCAAGGTAAACAAAACGGTATGCCATTTTGTAAAGCCATGTATTTGCGTTTTGCTATTTTTATACGTCGTCCACACTGCCCATATGGCGCTAAGAAAAAAGCCAATACTCGCCATGAAAATTAGAACAGATAGCGGCGTTATCGACCCCGCTATCACATGCATTGTGGGTGAGTTAGTTGTAATACGGGCGCTAATGATAGCGATAAGCGCAAAACCAAGCGAAACCAATGGCCATAACCTAAAAACAATAGCCTCAGCAGAAATGGATTTTTTAAAGATATATCTAGGCAGCCATATACACAAAAATAAAAAAGCTGACATTGACATTACGAGCCAATAAACAAGTATAAACAAAGGCAAAAATGCACTCACGATGTTTGTTTTAACAAGCGTTTGCGGCCCGTAATAAACAAGCTCTCCCAGCATTTCATCCTGCACTGGTAGCAAAACTCGTAGCCCGCTCGTATTTTGTTTGAAACCATTTGTTGCATCGGCTATTAGTTGGCGCGGTGGCGAACCAAATAAAGGCTTAATAAAACTCGCCTCGTCGCTTATATGTAGTTTCCAAGGAACAATAGTCGACGCTATGGAAAACACAGCAGATATGGGCGCAGCATTTTTATACCAACCTGATATCGCCTTATCTGCATGGTTGAGTTTGCGCTCGGCAACTACATTTGGCACATTAATATCTTTTGTTAGGTAATGACTGAGTAGACGATGTACTTGGCTGAGCGCTGGGCTGTTGCTGTTTGCAGCAATAACGTAGGCAAATTTATGAACTGGATTATAAATCAGCATTGCGTTGGCGCCGCGCAGGCTGCCTTCGTGGCCATACAGCAGAGTGCCGTTTGCGTGAAATAGTTGATTTCCTAAACCCCAACTAAAATCGATACCAAGTTCTGAAGACCTTGTTCCTGTGGGCTTTCTGAACAGGTCTAGTGCTTCTTGCCTCAGAATATTTGTGGTTTGCTTACTAATTAAAAATTGTGCAAATTTTAGCATATCGCCTATGGTGCCATTAAGGCCACCTGCCGCCCTGTTATTCAGGTGGCGGTATTGCTGCTGTTGACCATTAACATATAAAGTCACCGCAGACTCACGATAAGTATCTGAAAAGTAATAACCGCTATTGGTCATTGAGAGCGGCGCAAAAAAATTACTTGCGACGTACGATTCAAAAGTCTCGCCTGTCGCTTTCTCAATAATATAAGCCGCTGCTAAAAACCCAGTGTTGTTATAAGCGATGCGGCTTCCTGGTTGCCAGCGGGATTTTCGCGAGTGTGGATGAGCATTAAGCACATCTATAATCGCAACAGGCGTCAACGCCAAGGTTTTTTGTTCGGCAAAATGCGGGCTATCCCAACCTGACGAATGATTAAGTAAGTGGACTATTTTAAGCGGATGACTAGCTTCCCACGGGTTTGAAAATTCGATTTCAGGCGCCACTTTACTTACTTTGTCGTTCAAGCTTAGCTTGCCTTGTTCAGCCAACTTAAGCACAGACAAAGCAACAAACATTTTAGAGATTGAACCAAAGCGAAATTGACTGTTTTCACTTAAAGGCGTTTTTGACTGCAGGTTTGCTAAGCCCGAATAATACTGCCAGTTTGCTTGCCCTTCTCTAATTACGCCTACAGCTAAACCGGGTGTATTAGTGCGCAGTCGTATTTCGTCAATCGCTGCGCTAAGTTCTTCCATGTTAGTAACTGCTGTTTGTGCTGCGGGTGCGGGTGCTTGTGCTACCGCAAGTGCGATAGTAGATAACAAAACACTCATTAAAATAAGTGCCTTTGCTCCAAATGTTCTCATCATAATTCCCTTAACCTTATTTGATTGACGTGTTACAACTATTAATTCGTTTTAAGTTACCTGCTTTTTGTAGGCAAACTTGCTCTGATATACAAATGATGCTTTGTGACCGTTTGTGGCGACACGTGGTTTACACCGCATGAAAATCAATAAGCTATTGAATTTAATTGGTAAAATTTGAATACATCACAAAAAAACTTGCAGTATAGATTTAAGGACTTTGTTTTTGATGCCGGTACGCTCGCGCTCTTTTATGAGCAAAAATCAATCAAAATAGAGCCGCAAGTTGCACAGCTATTAGCTTATTTTTTACAGCACCGCTTACAAAATGAGGGCGAAGTTTTATCACGAGAAGACTTAGTAAGTGCGTTATGGCCTAACAGAGTCGTATCGGATGATGCGCTGCGCTCTAGCATCAAAAAGCTCCGCGATATTTTAAAAGACGATGCTAAATCACCCGAGTTTATTAAAACGCTACCTTTAAAAGGGTATCAGTTTATTGCTGACGTGAAACTTGTTACGGCTAAACCTAAGCCTCATATATCAGCAAAAAGTGCATTGTTGCTCGTATGTGTTTTAGCCACTGTTTTAACACTCGGCCTATGGCAGTTAGGCTCCTTTAGCACAACAAGTAGTAAGCCAACCATTACTCAACTTACTGATATAGCGGGCTCAGAGCTTTTGCCAAGCTATAATCCTAAGCACCAGCGTTTGATTTTCTCTCATCGAGCTAATAAAGATGATTTTTTGCAATTGTATGTAAAAGAAATGAAAACCGGAAAAGTCACGCGATTAACCTGGGACGACGCCAATTATGGTAGTCCGATGTGGTCGCCAAACGGCGAGAGTTTTGCTTATATACGAAGCACTCGCGACGCTATGCATCATTATATCAGCGCGTTTGATACTAATAGCGGTATGGTTAATACCAAGAAACTCGACCACGATATTTTGTCGACGCATTATTTACTTGCTTGGTCGAACAATGAAAAAGACCTTTATTTAACAGACAAAACGAGTCCTACTCGGCCTCAAGGGGTTTGGCTTTTTGATATCGACAGCAATAGTGTTGAACAAATAAGTTCGCCGAGCGTGCCTGGCCAAGGAGACTACTTCGTAAAAGAATCGTTTGATGGCACACAACTGGCCATATTGCGCAGTTTATCTTTAAATAAGCATGAGTTGATAGTGTTACATTTACGCACCGGCGAAATTGTTTATGCGAACGAACTACCAAGCAAAATGCATCGTTTGGTATGGAGTGAAGACGACAAGACCATCACATTAGGGAGCTTTGATGGCAAGCTATTAAGAGTCAAACTTGATGAAAGAGTGTTTGAAGATATCACCCCACAAGCAGATTTTGTGAATAACCTCTTTTATCAATGCGGGCAAGACTGCTATTACATGCGGCAACACAATGGTAACTATCTTGATATTGCTGAGCAACCCAACCCTTTCGCACAAAAAAACACGGGGTCGTTCGGCTACTTTGAACTAAGCGGTGCCAACGACTTTCCACTTTATGCGAATACTTCTAACAAAGTGTATTTTTTTAGCCAGTACAGCCAAACAAGTAAAATTGAGTATATAGATAGCGAAGGCGCGCCTACATCTGTTTTTGATTTTAACAAAGCGCTTGAAATACAGAGCCTAGCGCTTAATCTCAAAGACACCTACTTTGTGGGCTTAGCAGATTCACGCTTATTTATTTTAGATACTAACAAACAAACGCTGCGCTACTTAAGCAGGCAGTCTGACATTGTATACCCGCCGCATTGGCTCGACGAAAATACCTTTGTGTATGCAAAATTGGAAAAAAACGAAGCGATGCTTTATCGGTATTCCTTACTTGACGATACATCAACGTTTTTAATGAAAGGCTATGTTGGCTTAATCAACATTGCCGCAAATGACCGTTTGCTTATTGACCAAAGTTATACCTTATGGCGCGAGACAAACAATACGCTTAAAAAATTAGGCGCTCTGCCCTCTAGCCAACCCAATCGCCTCACATTAGTCGGCAACGACATCTACTATAGCGGCAGAGAAGAAAATACCACTATGTTGTATAAACTCTCAATAGTGGATGGCTCGCAAAGCAAAGTTGAACTCGCAAAAAACCGTTATAAGGCCAATTTTGATTTATCCGCCGACCACGAAAAACTTGCCGTTGTCGAATCCTTATTAGCACAAAGTGACCTCATCAAAATTGATTTGTAAAAATACATCTAAGAAATCGATAATTTAATAGCCAAAGCTATCAAAGAGAATCCGCCTAAGGTATTAACTACCAAGCGCAAAGTATTCAGCGGGAATTTTAGCTTGGCAAAATACATAGCTAGGGCGCATATAATAATCCACACAACCATAATGACAATGTGAACTGTCGACAAAACAAGAAAGTCCAACACATGCGGACTTGCAAACGCAGGTGCAACGGTTAGGTATAAAACAATTGGACGGACATTGACTAAATTGAGTAAGAAGGCTTTTTTTACGCCAGTAAGGCTACCTTGCAATTGGTACTCGCTATGCCTGCTCTTAATACCGATATAGATTAGTCTTACGCCTATATACAGTAAAAACGCAATGCCAATATAGTTGACTATAGCCATGGCTAAGTCATGTTGAGCAAGCAATAAAGAAATGCCAAATCCGCTCAAAATAGCGTGCACCCATATGCCGAAAGCAGTGCCTATGATTACCGGGAATATGCTTTTAAAGCCCGACAACGACAAGTTAGACATGACTAAAACAAAGCTTGTTCCTGGCGAGAGTGCCAACGGCAAGATGACGAGAACAAAGCCTGTAATATCAATCATTCATTCGCTACTTTTTTGATATTGAAAACAACATAATGCCGCCCATCAATAGTGCACAGCCAATTGAAAACGCTAAGTAAAACGGAACGGGGCGGTCAATAACTTTTGTTGTTTGTTCATAGTATCTGCGATTTCCGTCTTGCACTTTCTCATCGTAAAAACTGCCGCGGAAATGATCCAAAGTTGTCTGTTTATATGATAAGCGAGGGAAAAGAGGGTGTGATTTTAAAGTCCCGCTTCTTATTCCTATTCGGATTGCTTCCATTTCGCTTCTAAAATCACGATGTGTTGGCATCTCCACAAACAAAGACACGTTTTCGTTTTCTGCTGTGATACCTCTCGATTCATATACCCAAACCACTTCTTGGTGGTCTTTCATTGCGACGCCTAGTGCAATTAAAAACATCCCAGACATTAGCATGATAATGCTCATAATCAGGACGCGTTGTTTTTTAGACTCTGCTTGGGTTTTAGCCGAAACAATAAACTGGCCAACATCGACTATTTCTCTAAGTTTAATCAGTTCATCATTATTAATAGCATCATTAAGTTGGCTAATCGTAAAACCATAAGCAGACATCAAGCGCTCAAATACTTCAGTAGAAGGCACTGCTTTATTGTTCTCTAGCTTTGATAAATACGATTGCTCAATATCGATATTGGCCGCAGCCGCAGGTTGCTTCCAGTCTTTAAGTTCGCGCTGTTGTTTTAAAAATTCACCAAATGTCATACTTCATCCTATGTTTAATTGGCTGATTTGTATATAAATTCTTATGTATTCCAAATAAGAATGCTAGGTGAATAATAAAAGATAACTATGAATATTCCGGACAGAAGTATGTTTGTGCTAGTCGGAAGAGATGTTCTTCTTAATTTCATCAATAAGCGGGGTCAAATTTTCGTCAATGGCTTGAGTGTTTGTTGCATCGGCCTTGATGCTCTTTTCGAGTGCAGTCGCGGCAGTGCTTAAGGCTTCGAAACCGAATATTTTTGCAGCGCCTGAGAGTCGATGAGCTTGGGTTCTCATCGCTTCAATATCACCCGCGCTAATGCTTGATTCAAAATCTGCGAGTTCAGAGCTTAGGCTTGCTGTAAATTGTTCAACCAAGTCAGACATGTCGACATTACCTAAGAGTGACGAGGCTCGATTCATCGAATCGTCATCTTTGCTACCAAAAAAGGTCGCTATGGTCGATATCAACAAATGACGGTCGATTGGTTTTTGAATATAACCATCAAAACCAAGCTCAAAGTACTCTTCCACTTCGTTTTGCATGGCGTTGGCAGTTAAGGCTATGATCGGTTTTTCATATCCTAGCTTTCTTAGTTCATTGTATGCTTGAATGCCATCCATTCTAGGCATTTGAATATCCATCAGCACCACTTCTGGCTGATATCGTCGGTACAACTCGATAGCCTCATAACCATCTTTTGCGGCATATACGGTCAACCCTAACTTGCCAAGTAAACGTGCAATTAGCCTGCGGTTGTCTTCATGATCTTCAGCAAGCAGTATAGTACCGCTGTACAAAGGCGTTGCCGATAATGTATCAAAATCAACTGTACCTTGAGGCAGCTCCTTATTTGCGGTTGAAATTGGCATGGGCATGCTAAAAGTGAATACACTACCCTTATCAAGTTCGCTGCTAACCGTAATCCTCCCGCCCATCAAGTGAGCAAGCTGATTCGACAAATGAAGGCCAAGACCAGACCCACCAAAGCGGCGGCGAATACTACTATCACCTTGTGTAAAACTAGCAAATATCTGCTGTATTTGCTCGTCACTAATACCTATGCCGGTATCACACACATGAAAAGTCAGGCGATCGTCTTCCATTTCGACTTTAAGCTCTACTTTCCCCTGCAAGGTAAATTTGATCGCATTAGATAACAAATTGATCAAAATTTGCTTTAGCCGTAATCCATCAACATTAACAATAAGGGGGTGTGGTAAATTCTCTTGCATCACAAAGCGTAAGCCTTTGCCTTTAGCTTGCATTGAGAACATGGTATTTAAGTTATTAAGTAGTATGTGCAAATCTTGAGGTGCATATTCGAGTTCGAATTTGTTTTCCTCTATTTTGGTCAAATCTAAGATATCGTTTAGGAGTGCCAGCAAATACAAACTACTGTCGTGGATAATCTCAACTTCTTTATAGATGTCTTTGGAGTCTACGTCTCTGCAAATAATTGCTTCAGCTTGACCAATAACCGTAGTGAGCGGCGTTCTAATTTCATGGCTCATATTTGCCAAAAACTGTGTTTTAATTCTATTAGCTGCCGCGAGTTTGCTTGACTCTTCGGCGATGTCTGCGGTTTTGTCTGCGACTTGCCTTTCTAGTTTAATAACGGCTCGTTTTTGGCGCTGAATGTATATCAAAATAGCCAAAATAATGATGCAAGCATACACAACAAACATCCACGACCGTTCCCAAATAGGCGTAGCAAGGCTAACGCCTACAGCAAGTTCTTTTTCATACCAAAGGTTTTGTTTAATTCGAGATTTGACTCGAAAAACATAGTTTCCTCCATTTAGATTCGTATATGTCGCTGAAGTATTGGTACCGTTATCAATCCAGTTTTCATCAAAGCCATCTAATTTGTAACTGTATTGAATTTGTCTTGCGTTTAGTAAATCTAAAGTAGCAAACTCAAATTTAAGATTGGTCTGGTCATGGTCGAGTTTTACGCCATGGCGAGCTACATCAGAAGTATTGAACCCTTGTGCATTACCCAATACTTCAAAGTTAGTGAGTTTAGTTTCTTCGTCGCGCTGCTGATCTTCGATAGCCAGAGGGTCAAAAAAATAAATACCTTCTCGGCTAGATAAAAAGAGTTTCTTATCAGAAGCCGTTGACGTGGGCTCATTAAAATAACGCGAGCCGGGCAAACCATCGCGTTTGTCGAAATGGCGGACCTCTTTACTTGTTGGGTCTAGGCGACTTATACCAACAGCAGTAATTAACCAAAAGTATCCGTTATCATCTTTATCTATATACCGAATACCTTGATTGTTTTGTTCAACAAAAAAGTCGGATACAAGCTCTCTTTTACCCGAATTCAATTCGACCTTAAATAGACCAAATCTGGTGCCTAGCCACATGTCATTAGGCTCTTCAAAATAGAGTGATAGGGTAAAGTTCTTTACGTCGTCCTTGTAACCCACTTCATCGCTAATATCACCAATGCCCTTAAATATCTGGCGCTCATTGTCAGCAAGAAAAAGACTTTCACCAAAAGATAACCACATCCTATTTCTAGTGTCTAGATAAAGCCTTGACGTGACAACATTGCTAAGCTTGCCATCAGATATTTCCTCTAGCGAGTAAAACTCAAAGTTATTGCTAGTGTATTCAACAACAAATAATCCAATCTTGGTACTAATCCATAAGTTACCCATTATGTCGGCTTCTATATCGCGAATGTCGTAAAATAAATCTTGTAAATGCGAAGGTGGCAATATCTGACTTAATCGCCCCTTTGCATCCAACCTGTATACAGCTTCTGAGCTTGTAAACCAAATATCTTGTTTGGTTTCGGCTACAAATCGGATAGGTGGAAGCGACTGATTTAATTGGTTTTCAACTAAAATAGTCAACGCGTTTTCTGATGCGTCCCAACGTTTTAGTTGGCCCTGAGAAGTACCAATTAATACTGTATCATCACGGCCACGCTGTAATACAAATGCTGAATTTAAAGAAGGTGCGTTAATTGAATTGAAAATGCTTTTTCGTGAAATTTTATATAATCCAACGCCTTCGCAACTTAACCAAATAGTTCCTTGACGGTCTTCAAACAGCGTTTGACTGCATCTGTCGTCAAAGCCTAATGACACTTTTTTAAGCTGTTTGGCATTTTCTGAGAAACTATAAACACCATAATCAGTTGTTACCCAATACTCATCAAAACTCATTTTGATCATCGAGTAGACTGGGCCGATATCGTCATTATTTTCTACTGGAATAAGACTGAATTTTTCAGTAACGGTGTTAAATCGGAGCACGCCATTTTGTGTACCGATAAAAAGGGTGTTGTTATCGCCCTGTACTAAACGTCTTATTTTATTGGACTCTGATGAAATGGATTCGTTTTCAGGAAAGAAATGAGTAAATACCTTAGATTTTGTATCGAACTTATTCAAGCCAAAGTCTGTTGCTAACCACAAGATGTTAGCGTTGGTGTTTTCAATGTCCCATATGCGAACGCTGGAGGGGCCATTGCTATTGAGGTTTAGTGGAGGATATCGTGTAAAGTCTTGTGTGCTTTCATGATATTGCTGAAGACCCGCCGAATAAGTACCGGCCCAAAATTGATTGTTGCTATCCTGGTACAAAGTTTGGACAAAATTAGCACCTATACTTCTTTGATTTTCAGCTGAAAAAGAGAATTGAGTAAAGGTTTCAGTATCTCTGTCAAATAGTACAAGTCCTCCTCCCCAGCTACCCACCCACAAGCGTCCTTGTTTGTCTAAATACAGGTTTCCGGCATTGTTATGCGGCAAAGATGATGAGTCGTTATCATCATTAAGGTAAGAAACAACATTCTTTCCGTCAAATCTCAAAATACCGTTATAGCCGGTTCCTAACCACAGAAAACCGTCGTCGTCTTGCACAATAGAAAAAATAATAGAAGAAGAGATGCCGTCGTTTTCATTGAGTAACTCATGGTCGTAGTCTACTGCCATAACAGTAGGCACCATTCCTACTACGAAAGGGAGCACTAAAAAAGGTAAAAGAAAAAAAACTACCAGAATACGACGTAACAACTTATATACCTTGGACAGACTAAGAATGTCTTTTTCTACATTTTCAAACAAAATCATTTTTTGGAAGTAATGCCACTAAACGTCAGTATTCACAGGTACTACCACTTGGAAAGAGTATAACTGAATAAAAGAGACTTTAAAACGACAACGCGAGTCTCAAATTCCGCCTGTTAAGTTGAGACCAACATAAACACTATAGATACAAGCAACACTCAGTCCCCATATTACCCAGTCGCGGCGTGATAGGAGTATTTGTGTAGTGAGTAAGGCGCCTACAGGCGCAACAAAAAAGTACGTATAAACCAATGTTTGTGCTAGCTCTGCTATCATTAGGCCAATGCCTGTAAAGATAGATTCATGCTGATAAATTTCAATGAGATCTGAGGCGACAAAGAAAATCGAAAAGAGCAAACCGAGCTCAAGATAAAGCCGAACCTCTGCTCTCGCTTTTCGATGAAATGGGGCGACAAATACACCGTATATTGGACGTAAACCCAGCAACCAAATGTTACCGGGGTCGACACTATGATAGTAAAGCCTAAGGCGATGTACCCATCGTGTTAAGCTCGCTATTACAGGAATTTTAGCCGCCAACTTCCACCGGGCAGTCGTTAATGAAGCTAAGATAAAAATGACCAAAATAATGGCCGGTTCACTCGTTCCGGTTGGGCCAGTAATAACACCTAATACAAATCCGATTAAAGACAATAAAAACAAACTGCCATATACTCGAGCGTTAGAACTTCGTTTTGGCAGCCACACCGGCAGTACGTCAATTATAAAGTCTTTTTTGGGTGGTAAAAATGATAAGTTTTGAGGTGGTAACCCTGCTTCTTGACGGTCACTTTCTATTTTGTTGTGCTCAATTACCATCGACTTGACAAAAAATAGGTCAATCAACCACCATATTAGCCCGCCACCTAAGCTTAAAAACATCAAAGTAGCGGTGAGTGTTTTGCCCAAGTAAAATCGATGAACACCGAACACGCCAAAAACGATACCCAATACCAGTGCGAGTGAAACGTATTTTCGTTTAGGAAAGTACAGCTCATCAATCACTGTTTGAGAAAAGTCGGGGTCAGCGTAAAGGGTCTTCATGCCCACTCTTCTGCTAAATTAAGCACTTTGCACATTGACTACATAGCGGCCCACAACCTGCCCTTTCAAAAACTTATCGAGATATTCGGGTGTATCGTTTAAGGATATTTCTTGTTGATAACTTTCTAAGTTTGGTAGCTTCATATCGGTCGCTACCCGATGCCAAATATGCTTTTTATCATCAAGGGGAATAAAAACCGAATCAACTCCTAAGAGTGAAACCCCGCGCGTAATAAATGGAATTACGCTCATGGCGATTTGAGGAGAAGCAGCAAGGCCGACTGAGGCAACACCGCCACCGGGTTTAAGTTGTTTTAATAAGCCGGTTAAGTAATCGCCGCCTAAGGTGTCGATAGCATGAGCCCATTTTGGTTTGCCTGCTAATGCGTCTTTTACCTCTAAAATACTGTCTCTGGCTAATACTTCATTGGCGCCAAGTACTTTAAGTTTGTCTGATTGCTCAGGCTTTCCAGAAAAAGCAAGCACTTCATAACCTAGCTGTTTGAGCAATGCGATACTAATACTGCCAACGCCTCCCGTTGCCCCCGTTATTGCAACTGCACCATCACTTGGTTTAGCGCCCATTTTTTCAAGCTTTTCAATACACAAAGCAGCGGTAAGGCCGCCAGTGCCGTAGGTCATGGCTTCTTTTAAAGTAAGTGTATTGGGACGTAATACGGCCCAGTTTGCCGGTATTGATATTTTTTGTCCGAGGCCACCTGATGTATTCATGCCCAAGTCATAGCCAAACACAAGCACTTCATCACCTGGGCTAAATGTGCCCGATTTATCGCTAACAACCACACCTGCAGCATCGATGCCTGGTGTATGTGGAAAGTATCTGCTAATTGCTTTATTGCCGCTCGCAGACATTGCATCTTTGTAGTTAAGCGATGAGTAGTGCACGTCAATTAACAAGTCATTTTCGGGTAAATCTGAGAGCTTACGTTCAACAATGCTTTTGCTAAAAACTTTGTCACTTTGCTCTTCAACGAGTAGGGCTTTAAAAGTGTCTTCTGCGCTCATGGATAAACTCCTTTTGTAATGGTATTAGCTAAGCATTTACAAGAACCCAAATACTGATGGCCTTCATAACCAATGTTGTCAAGGTAGCACTATAGCTTAGATATACTCGAATTGCTTTCAGCCAAAGGTAGTAAGTTGTTGAAAAGGAACGCTGACGTCAACTAATCCTGCAGTGCATTAGGCCTATATGCACTGGGTTTCTCTCCACAAAGGTGCTTAAATGCGCGGTTAAAGCTCACCAAAGACGAGAATCCAGACTCTAAGCCTATCACGAGAATACTCCAATTGCTGGCCTCGTCAGAAGTCAGCAGTTCTTTCGCATATTCGACACGATAGTGATTAATAAAATGGTTAAAGTTAGGATGCTTAAAGTGAGATTTAATAAGTCTACTCACTTTATATTCTGGTGCGTTAAGCACTCTAGCAAAATCGAGCACTTTGATATTTGACTGCAGATAAATTTTATCCTCAAACATCATTCGATGAATTTCATTTACTAGCGCTTGATCTTGGATAGAAGATGATTGCATGTCTTCAATACTGTTTTCATTGCAGATAGATTCTGAAACCAATGGTTCGAGTGAGGCTTTTGTCATGGGCCTATGGGTGTCAGTCAAGATGCTCTTATTCAAAGCACTTTGCTGTAGTAACAACACGAACTGGATAGCCACAATAATTAAAGTAGCCGCTGCAAACACAAACCAAGGAAATGCTTGTGCATGATAAGCACTTGGTACAAATACCGTGGCAATAAATGTGGTAGAAAACACCGCGATAAAAAAAGCACTTGCAAATATAATTCGCTGGCGTTTTTCAGCTTTGCTCTTTGATGAAAATCCTCGCAACGCTTCCCAAAATGTCAGTAACAAAATTGTTGAAGACAGTAAATTAGTCGTTTCGCTTAAGCCCTTTCTAATTTGCAACATAAGGGCCGAACTTACCACTTCGCCCTGCAAAGCGTTAACCATATGCCAAGCTTGATTTGCCATAATCAAAACGGCAATTACAACTGCTACTAGAACATGTCGATGAGTAACCGCATTTTTTACTCGAAATAATGATCTCGAAATAAGCCAAGATACATTGCAGGTTGCGCAAGCAGCAAAACCAATTAGATATTGATATACGCCAATACTCGAAGCGGTCATTTTTTGAATGGTCATCATGCAAAGAGAGGCACAAAAAATCGCAAACAAAATATGGACCAGTTGCTTTTTCTTGGTAAGTGCTTGCGTCACTAAAAACGTAAAAGCAACTAAGAATAAACAAAAATAAGCTAACTCTGAGTTAGAAAAATTGAAGAGCATAATGAAGGCCCAATTATCGTGTTTAAAGGTTTAAGGGAACTGCCCGTAGTGTTAGCCTATCTGCCTGATAAAGATTAGGCAATAAAGCTTTGTTAGCGGATGTTTCTATATACAAATTCGAAATGTGTTAAGACTGAAACGCTTTAGCAATGCATCATTTGAAGTAGTTGAACCAACACCCTGATTTGAAAAAGAGACGTCTTAATAATGCTATTACATAACCTCCTTAACCCACCAAAAACGCTTCAATTAGCCAAGCGCTTTTGGTTTATTAGCTTACTTATTGCCCAGCTTGTTTTTGTAGCTTACTTGGCAATGGGTTATGGGTTTTCTGCCATGACAGCAAATTTTGCCGATTGGAATAAGTTTAATCCAACGGCATATGTGGAAAACGATACTTTAGGCAATACCTTTTATG
>CAZXTD010000006.1:0-38188 GCA_964643575.1 uncultured Glaciecola sp.
CTCCTTTATCACCCGCATCATGCTCTACATTAGATTCGATAATTTCGCGTTCTACCTGCTCGCCGTCGGCATTAATAATGGTCACGTCGGTGCGCGTAATTTGCGCCACATCGCCTTCTTCTAAAAAGATAAAACGACGCGTTACCGGCAATAGCGCCATTTGGTCGGAAGCTAAAAAGTTTTCACCAATGCCTAAACCAATTACCAAGGGGCTACCCGAGCGCGCAACAACGAGTTTGTCGGGCGTGGTCTTATCCATCACCACTGTGCCATATGCGCCTTCAAAGGTTTTTACAGCGTTTCGCACAGCTGATAAAAGGTCATCAGAGTCTTGCATAAACATCGCGATACTATGCGCGATAGTTTCGGTGTCGGTGTCGGAGGCAAACTGATAGCCTTTGCTGACTAAGCTGTCGCGCAAGGTCTTATGGTTTTCAATAATACCGTTGTGCACAACGGCAAAACGTTGTTCGCTGGCATGCGGGTGAGCATTTGCTTCGGTAACCCCGCCGTGGGTTGCCCAGCGAGTATGGGCGATTCCGGTTGTGCCCGCGCCATTTTCATCTGTAATCGCATCTTTTAAGGCTTGTACTTTGCCCGTGCGCCTAACGATTGAAAGTGCGTTATCTTTACCATTTTGCTTTTGTATTAGGGCTACGCCAGCTGAGTCATAACCACGATATTCTAAGCGCTTGAGGCCTTCCAATAATATTTGAACCACGTTGCGCTCAGCAACCGCTCCTACAATTCCACACATAAGTGCCGACTTCCTCTAATTTTGTTTTGTTGGTTTTTGCCAACCAGAAATATTACGCTGTTTGCTGCGCGATATCGCGAGCTCTTCTTTATCAACCGATTTGGTCACCGTACTACCGGCACCAATAGTTGCGCCATCGCCAATGCTCACCGGGGCAACTAAAGAAGAGTTAGAACCCACAAACACGTTTTGACCTATATCGGTCTTAAATTTGTTTACGCCATCATAATTACAGGTAATGGTACCTGCACCAATATTGCTGGCGTCGCCTACGCTTGCATCACCTATGTAACTTAAGTGATTTACCTTTGAGCCAACGCCAATTTTCGCTTTTTTAATTTCAACAAAGTTGCCGATTTTTGCGCCTTTTTGCAAGTCTGTACCTGGGCGTAAACGGGCATATGGACCCACTACGCAGTCTGACGCTAACTCAGCGTCTTCAATGTGCGAATAGGCTTCTACTCTTACATTATCGGCAATACTGCAGTTTTTAAGCACACAAAAAGGGCCAATACTCACATTATTGCCAAGAGTAACTTTGCCCTCAAATATCGCGTTAATATCAATACTGACATCATCACCAATGCTGAGCTCGCCGCGCACATCTATACGGTGTGGGTCGGCTAGTGAGGCGCCGTCAAGCATTAGCGCTTCGGCCATACGTATTTGGTAAGCACGCTCAAGCGATGCCAGTTGCACGCGATTGTTCACGCCTTCTACTTCGCGATGCCAATCAGGTTGCGCCGACGATATCTTTTTACCTTCCTGGGCTGCCATTTCAATAACATCGGTTAAGTAATATTCGTTTTGTGCGTTATCGCTCGACAAATTTCCTAACCAACGCTTTAAGTCATCTCCTCGCATAATCATCATGCCGGTATTAATTTCTTTGATTTTGAGTTGTTCAGGTGTGGCGTCTTTGTGCTCAACTATTGCTTGAATATTCGCATTGGCGTTTGTGTCAGAATCTGCTCTTACAATACGGCCCATGCCTGTTGGGTCTTCTAAATTAACGGTAAGCAAGGCGAGGTCAGCATTTTGCTTAGCGTCTATAAGTCGTGTGAGCGTTTGCGTTGAAATAAGTGGCGCGTCACCTACTAAAATAAGCACATCGTCTTGGTCTTCTACATTGTCGACGGCTTGCATTACCGCGTGGCCCGTGCCTAACTGCTCGGCTTGCAAGCACCAATTGACCTTGTGCTCTGATAAAGCGGCTTTAAGCTGCTCACGGCCATGACCATAAACTAAGTTGATATTGTCGCAGCCAAGTGGGTACACATTATCAATAATGTGTTCAACCATAGGTTTATGCGCAATTTTATGAAGTACTTTTGGAAGTGTCGATTTCATTCTGGTGCCTTTCCCTGCAGCCAAAATGATTACTGATAACGCCATTTTTAATCCTCAAAAACCGAAACCGCGATAGTCTACTAAGAAGCACCCTATTTGTCAGTATTTTTTACAATGTGATTTGTCACACAAAGAGAACAGAAACAGACTAAATTAGCAAAAAATATTGTCTTTACTAGATGAGGCTATGTAAAAAGATACTAGGCAATAACAGACTTACGTCTGAAACGAGCTAAAATATTAGTGGCTAACATTACCCCTAATAAAATCAGGCTGCCGCCCAATAAGACTAAATCAGACAAGGTTTCGCCGAGCACTAAATAACCCCAAAATATGCCAAACAAAGGCACCAAATAGCCTACTGTCATAGCTCTAGAGGCGCCTACTTTGGAGATGAGATCAAAATACAAAACGTAGGCTAGGCCTGTGCAAACAAACGACAGCACTAACGCACTGCCAATGGCCCGAGCGCTTGGGAAGGTTTCTGGTAGGTTGAACAATACTATAGGCAATAGTACAAGCGCGGTAAAAAACTGACTGCCTGCGGCAATCGCAAAAGGCTTTACCTGACTGAGCTTCGCTTTTAGGTAACAGGCTGCAAGCCCATAACAAAAGGTAGCCAACAAAATACCCATAATGGGCAGCAAGGCACTTTTTGTTGCTTGGTCGGTGGTGAGTGTTTGCTCGTAACTGATTAACACTACGCCAAAAAAGCCCATCAGCACGCCCACTAAACCCCACCAGCCTATCGACTCTTTCAAATATAAGTAGGCAACTACTACACCAAACATGGGGGCAGTTGCATTAAGTATGGCGGCAAGCCCAGCCTCTATGTGCAAAATACCGTAATTAAACAGACAAAAAGGAATAGCCGTGTTGAGCAAGCCCACAATGAGCAATTGCGGCCAATAAGCTAATAGGTCTTTTTGCTGGCGCTTGATATATACCAGTGGGACCAACAAAAGAGTGGCACCTAGCGCTCTAATTTCGACTAGTGCAAACACGCCAATTTCAGGAGCAGCCCACTTCATCAGCAAAAATGAAGCGCCCCAGATAGCGCTTAATAGCATTAGTTCGGCAAAGTCTTTTATGCTCAATTCAATTTACTCTTTTTGGGCAAAGCAATACAGTGACACGAAAGTACCGCGGCTCTATTTTATAAGTCCAGCAAGGTTTGCGTACCATTACTCTCGCAGGCGAGCGATTCTAACGCTAAGAGGAATTGTTTTCTATCTAAACCGCCTGCATAACCCGTTAAACTTCCATTGGCACCAATAACACGGTGGCAAGGTATCACCACACCAATTGGATTTTTCCCATTTGCTGCACCTACGGCGCGGCTAGCAGTTGGCTTGTTTAACGCTTTAGCGATAGTTTGATAACTCACTGTTTCGCCATATTCTAGGGTTTGTAGTTGTTGCCAAACGCTTTTTTGAAAATCGGTACCTTGTGGCGCTAAGGGTAAATCGAACTGCTGGCGCTCTTTATTCAAATACTCTTGAAGCTGAGTAAGCGCTAATTCTGTTATTTTGTTTGGTGCTACCTCGTTTGCTTTAAGCGCTTGGTCAAAAAATGTAATTTCCGTGATTGCGGTGTTTGTTGCACGCACCCTTAAATAGCCAACTGGGGTGGGTAACTCCATTTGATACAACATTTGCTTTCTCCTGTGATTAAGCATGTTCACCATGCTGTTTTAAGCTATTTTTACATCAAAGCTTGATGCATTTTTTTGCAGGTTTTTTAACAAATTTCGGCACTACAACCCGTACTAAAACTCAATTGTTAGCACTCAGCGCCCATAAATTTAACGTTAAGTAAGTACGCCATGGCGCCGCTAAGTGAGGTTTTAAGACTCGCCCTTCGTTTTGCAATCGCAAAGCTTGTTGCTTAATAATTAAGTCGGTGTCGAGCCAAATATCGGTGTTGGCAAGTGCACGCATTTTGATATAGTTAACTGTCCAGGGCCCGATACCCTTAATGTCTATTAGCTTGTCAATATCTTGGCTATCATCTTCTTGCGCCTCCTCAAACGCCTGATAATACTTTGCGAATTCGATAAGCGTTCGTTTGCGAGCTTCCGGCATTTTCAAAAATTCAAGCGTATCACCAGCAATATTAACCGGTGGTGTAAATTGTTTCTGCTGCTCGTGGGCAAAATGTGAATATAAGGTATTAACCTTATTAATGGCTGCTTTAACCGATACTTGCTGCCCTAAAATAGCTCGGCAACCTGCCTCAAACTCACTTGCTACGCCCGGTATACGAATACCTTCAACCAACTCGCTTGGCTTTAGGCCTGCATTGATCATGGCCTGTTTAATAGTTTGAGGATCGGCGTCTAAATCTAATAGTCGTTTTACCATTGAGGTGACATTGAGTGTATATGGAGCAAATTGAGCATTAAATTTAAGACGAAATCCGTTGTTGGCAGCTTCATGCTCAAGCTGAATTGGAATATCGATATATAAAGGTAAGTTATCAGCTTCTGCTGCGGCAGCAACACTATGACCTTTATCCGGCAAAAGGTGCGTCTTAACTCTTAATACTTTGCAAAGCGTATTTTCGGCAACCTGCTCATTACCGCAAATTAACCTTAATGCAAAAAAGTCTCTCACCTGAGGCCAGTTGTAGGGCGGACGATAGGCCAAAAATAAAGACACTTCGTTTGCTAAATCATTTTTTTCATTCACTTTATTTTGTCTTATTTGGGTGGGTGTTAACCGTAAATACGTTTTTGCATGCTGCTGAAGTTGGCGCGCATTGGCAAAACCCACATTAAATGCAACCTCATCAACCGACATATTCGTTTGTTGTAACAGACTCTTTGCCAGTAACACCTGATGATATAGGCGATAGCGCTTGGGCGACATTTCTAGATGTGTCTGAAACAGTTTATTTAAATACCGACTGCTTATGCCAAGGCTGTCTGCAATTTCCTCAACGCTGCTATTGAGGCGTTCGTGCAATAACTTCATTGCGCGTTTTACTGTCGTGTCGACACCTTGCCACGCATAAGACTGTGGCGCGCTATCGGGCCTGCACCGCAAACATGGTCGATACCCTGCATCAAGCGCTTGTTGAGCACTATTTGCAAAGCTTATATTTTGCGCCAATGGCATACGCACTTTGCACGTATTTCGACAGAATATTTTAGTGGTTTTAACTAATATAAAAAATAAACCGTCAAAACGCGGATCGCGAGCCAGTCGGGCTTGTTCACAAATTTCTGGTGATAACATGTTGCTTCAAAAAATGGTAACCTTGAGGCAATAGTACGCGAACCTTGTGCAAAAACACGTTGTTTTCGGAACTAATATTTTGATAAAGAGCCATAAGGATGTCGCTTAATCGTGTAGTAGTAAGATGAAAATAAGTATAAAAAGAAAAATCAACCTCCCAATCAACAAAGTATTATCACTTTGTCTCACAAGCATGATCTGGCTGACCAGCATAAGTGTGCTTGCAAGTAACGCAGAAACCGCAATTGACACCCAAAACAGTGCTAGCAAACAAGCCGCTAACAATAAAGTTTGGATAGACGACTACACGAAAAAGGTCGTTGCCGAGGCAAAAAAATTCAATGTCCCTGGGTTTGCAATGGTCGTTGTCAAAAAAGGCGAACCAGCAGAATTTAGATATTATGGCGTGACCGAGCGAAAAGGCTCAGCAATCAACAAAGATACGATGTTCAGGCTTGCATCGGTATCAAAGACCTTTACCGCTACTTTAGTTGCTAAGCAAACCAGTGCAAAGCTTATCGACTGGCAAACTCCGCTGGCTAATTTGACTCCGCAATTTAGTTTCGACAACTACCAAGCCCAACCAGTTTTATTGCGTCATGTAATAGGCCAGTCTGCCGGTTTTATGCCAAATGCATACGACAACTTGATAGAAGCAAACTATGATCGCCCTCGTATACTTAAAGAACTCGGCAAGCTCGACAGCATATGCAAACCTGGCTATTGTTATACCTATCAAAACGCAATATTTGGTGTGCTTGAAGAATACTACGCTAAACAAAATAGCTCATATTCGCAGCAGCTCTCTTCAAACTTATTCACACCGCTTAAAATGAAGTCGAGCGTAGGACGTGTAGCCCTTGAAAGTTCTCCCCAATGGGCTAAACCACACGCAGCTATTGCTCGCAATAAGTGGCGAAAAGTAAGAGTAAAAGATGACTATTATCGGTTTGCACCTGCAGCGGGCATCAACGCTAGCATAGGCGACATGGAAATTTGGTTGCGCGCAATGTTGCTTGAATATCCTGAAATAGTTAGCGCACAAATGATAGAGCAGATGACACAGCCACGCGTGCAAACGCGTAATGAATTAAGGCGTAGAGAATGGCGAAAACATCTGCGCACCGCGCACTACGGTTTGGGTTGGCGCGTATATAACTTTAGAGGCATGAAGCTCAACTATCATGGCGGCTGGGTGCAAGGCTACCGTGCAGATGTTGCGTTTTCGCCAAGCCTCGAAACAGGCATCGCCATTTTAATGAATGCTGAAAGCAACATGATAAACACTGTGAGCGCTCAGTTTTGGGATACTGCGCTTAAGAACATTCAATAAATGACTGGCTGTTCTCACAAAGCCTTGTTTGTTGGAACAGTATTTATATCAAAAAGAGTAAAATTTTAATTAATTTAAAGGCTTGTTTGCCGATATATAGAATCCTATCGAGGCAAACTCACTGCTCGAGTTAAGTCAACAAAACACAGGACCAAAGCTTAATGAATATGAGTGACACGTTCAAACAATCAACCATTGATTTTTTAATGAGTCAGTCTATTCGCGTTTCTGTTAGTCATTTCATATCGTCAATAGTGTTTGTGTTTTGGCTAAAAGAACTTGTACCCCATCTTCACTTGGCCCTTTGGTTTGGTGCTATATCATTTATTTGCGCCACCCGAATAGCCCTATATTTTATGTATGAGAAATATAAATCAGACAAGCATCTAAACTCCTTATGGATGCACACATGGGCAGCAGTGTCAGTGATTTTAGGGCTCACCTATTCTGTCGCCTTTATTGAATTTATTCCTCTGGATCAGCCAGCGTATATTATTTCTGTCGCCGGATTTGTTATCGCCTTTACGTCAGCTGCGATGATTGGATATGGCGGCAGTATGTATGGCCTAGTTAGCTTTATTGCCCCACTTGGCATACCACCTGCTATTTATCTTGCAACATTTGGCGGATATTATGGCTCAATGGCTGCGCTAGCGATAACAATGTATGCGGCCATGATTATTACTTTAATACGTCCAACAATCTCAGCTTTCAAAAAAACAAACACCCTAAATTACCAATTACAAAAAGAAATCGAGAAGCGAATTTTAGCCGAAAAACAACTACAAGAAATATCCCGACGCGACAGCCTTACTGGTTTATTCAACCGCCGCTACTTTGATGAAATGCTAGATGTTGAGATTGGCCGTGCGTACCGCAACCACTCTCCTTTGTGCTTGCTCATGTTTGATGTTGATTGCTTCAAAGAATACAACGATAAATACGGCCACGTTGCCGGCGACAACTGCCTTATTCGCATTGCAGAAATAGTAGAAAGCCTAACCAGCCGAAAAGGTGATTTAATCGCTCGCTATGGCGGTGAAGAATTTGCAGTGATATTACCCAATATCGATTTAGAAGGCGCTGTGTCATTTGCCACTAAGCTACAAGAAGGCGTGCAAAAGCAAAAAATTGAGCACCTTAACAGCAAACTGACGAGCTTAAAAAGCGTCACCATCAGCGTTGGGGTCACTAATTTAACGCCGTTCACTAAAATGACGGCGAGCCAAATGATAGACGCTGCCGACCGAGCACTCTACTCGGCAAAAAGAGACGGAAGAAACCGTGTTCATCATAATGCCAACACTGGTTTCGACGAGGGCATAGCCTAAATCAACGACCTTGCTTTACTGGGCAAAGCAACAACAAAGCACAAACATTGCTACTTCACTAACTATCGGTATTTAAGTATGTGTAGCCAGACAAACAAGCTTCATAAAAGTCAGTCCATTTAACACCTTCACGCGGCGGTATTTTACCCGCAGCAACTTGCTTATCGATAATACGCTTTACATCTATTGCCATAGCAGACGGATGATATTGCATAATCGATAAAACTTGCTCAACGGTAGAGCCTTTAATGACTTCCTCAATGTAAAAGTCTTCAGGGTCGTCGTCGTGACTAAATATATGCACTTCGTTTAAACGACCAAACAAATTATGCATATCGCCCATTACATCTTGATAAGCACCAGTTAAGAAAAGCCCTAAATATAATTTTTCATCGGGGTTTATAGCCGGCACAGGAATAACATCAGTAATTGCGTGGTCAACAACAAACTGGTCAATTTTACCGTCGCTGTCGCAGGTTATATCCACCAATGAACAGTTTTGTGTTGGCTCACGGTTAAGGCCAATTAGTGGGGCTACAGGCAGGAGTTGATCTATAGCCCAGCTGTCTACCGCCGACTGAAATATCGAGAAATTACATAAATACTGAGAAGACAAAGAATAATCAAGCCCTTGCAAAGCTTCGGGTATAAAGTCAGCGCCTTTATATTTAGCTTGCACACGGCGCATAATTTGCCAATAAAGCGTTTCGATTTTAGCGAATTCTTCTATGCCAATCACTCTTAATTTAAAGGCTTCAGAGGCTTGCTCTTTCCACTGTGACGCATCGTTAAAACCCTCTTGAACATTACTGTATGCATCGAGGTTATCAAACAAGTCACGCATATTTTTAAGCAATACGTGTTCGTTCTCGCCAATTTCAGTGGTGATTTGTGCGCCTTCTGGCTTAATTTCACCCACAACTTCTGTAATGACACAGCTATGGTGTGCGGTAAGCGCTCTGCCACTTTCCGATACAATATGAGGATGAGGCACGCCCTCTAAATCACACATTTCTTTTAGGCCGTAAACCACATCAGCGACATATTCTCTCAGACTGTAGTTACGCGATGAGTCATTGGTTGACTGACTGCCGTCATAGTCAATGCCTAAGCCGCCACCTACATCTACATATTGCATATCAAAACCAAGCTTATGTAATTCAGCATATATGCGAGCACTCTCATTTACTGCATTTTTAATTGCTCTGATATCGGGTAGCTGACTACCAATATGAAAATGCAAGAGTTTCAGAGTCTGCCCCATGCCTTCTTCTTCAAGGTATCGTGCGGCTTTGATCACTTCTGAGATAGTTAAACCAAATTTTGCACGGTCGCCGCTCGAGCCTTGCCAGCGCCCCTGCCCTTTTGATTGCATTTTACTTCGTAAACCGACAATGGGCTCAATATCTAGCGCTTTACTGACTTTTACTAACAGCACCAACTCACTAAACTTTTCAATAACGACGACAACTTTACGGCCTAATTTTCTCCCCAGTAGGGCTAAACGAATAAACTCCTCGTCTTTATAGCCATTTAAAATAGTTAAAGAATTAGGGTTTGTGTTATACGCCAGTACCGCAAGTAACTCAGGCTTTGACCCGGCCTCGAGACCAAAATCATAGGGAGCACCTGCATCAACAATTTCCTCAACCACTTCTCGCATTTGATTGACTTTAATAGGATATACGCCGTTATATTTGCCACCATAGTTGGCCTCAGCAATGACTTCATTAAAGGTTTCATTTAAGCCCACTACTTGTGAGCGCAGCACGTCATGAAACCTGACAACCACAGGAAATTGTATTTTTTCTTGTCTTATTTCAGCCAACAGTGCCGCAAAATCTATCTTCATGTCTAATTGATTTTGGTCGGGTACAAGGTGTACGTTACCGTTTTCGCCAATTTTAAAATAACCACCACCCCAGCTTGATACGCCGTAGGTGCGCTCTGCATCTTCAATGGTCCAAGCTGGACTATTTTGTAGCGGAGTTTCAGATTGAGACATAATGTACACTTACCTTTAATGGGGAAATTAAGAATATGCTCTTTGATAAGCCAGTAACAAGCTAACAACGAGCCAATAAGTAGCCAATAGTGAAATCAACTAGAAAATATGGGAGTAACAATTATAGCTTCGTTAGGCTGGCTGTGAAAGTAAAAGTGTCATTCAAACATGCCGTTATATTGAGCTAATTGTTAAAAAAAGGTAAAGAAATACCTTTCGTGATTTGTATTAAGCCTCAGTCATGCTATAACTATTAGCTCATATATTGTGCTATCACAGCAAGATTTTGTTATTAACTGACAAAGCTTTAATAGCAATTTAATACAAGCTAAAGCTTATGAGGGATGCGCACAGTGTGATAACACTTTAAACTATGTTTAAAGTATTAAGCTTAGGCAGAGGGCTCATGGAAACGATGGATTTACCCATATCTGAAAACGAACAACAAGCACCCTTCCGCGTAATGGTTGTGGATGATAACGAAATTGAGCTTAAACTCTACGCGAATGGTTTAGCCAAGCACTTTACGATGGTATTTGCTAAATCCTCAAATGAAGCTTGGGATCTGCTAAACCGTTCACCTCTGCCCGACGCGATTATCTTAGATATTATGATGCCCAATGAAGATGGGCTAGCGCTGTGCGATAGGATAAAAGAAAATCAGTTTACCCGTGATATTCCTATTATATTTATATCGGCACTCACCGGACCCACTATAAAATCTCAAGCATTTGAAATTGGTGGCGCAGACTTTGTCACCAAACCCCCAATGATACCTGAGTTAGTAGCACGTATTAAGCGTCATGTGGCCGTTTATCGCAAAACCAAAAGACTCGAGTCGCTCATTTACATCGACCCACTCACGCATTTACCCAATGCCAGCAAGTTTAGAGAAGTGCTGAAACAAGAATGGTCTCGATGCGCACGTTATTGGCATCACCTTTCTTTGCTATTAATTAGGGTAAATAGTATGGATGAATATCGGTCTTTACATGGCAAAGATGAATACTACGCTCTTACCGCTAGTATTGCTGACGGGTTAAGTAGTGTTGGCGGTCGTCCGGGAGACTTGTTTGCATCCTTAGGCAATGACATGTTTGCCTTGTTATTGTCAGACTGCAGTACAGAAGGCGCGAATATAAAAGCCAAGCAAATCTTAGATAAATTCCAAGACCAGCAATTTATTGTCAATCAACACACTAAAGCTCGGCATATCAATTGTTCTATTGGATTAGCTATAGCAGCGCCTGCTGGCGGTGGACGCCCTGAAGAGCTTTTTCAAACGGCAGATGACCTCATCTTTGAAGCACAGCAACGAGGAGCAGGTAATATATACGAGGCACCCGACATACTCGGAGTTGATGGTCTGGGCAGTAATACTCAAGAGCTCTAAAAATGCGATTAGCCTAAAGGCCTCACAGAGTCTCTGACAATCAAAGTGGGCTCAAAGCGCAATTTTCGGTTATTGGTGCTCACCTTATACACTTCTTGCATGACTAGATTGGCAGTCACTTTGCCCATTTCATAAATGGGGTATTTAATTGTACTCAAGCGAGGGTGAGTGCAAGAGGCAAAAGTAACATCGTCAAAGCCAATAATCGATATATCTCTAGCAGGCACCAGATTGTGCTCTCGAAGCCTTGCCATTGCCCCTATTGCCATTTGATCGTTACCGCAGATAATCGCAGAAAACTGAATCTTGTTTTTGATAAAGTGATCAATCGCGGCAGCGCCGCTTTCTTCCAAGTAAGTTCCTTCAAACATCTGTTTTTGCGGTACATCCACGTTAAATTCTGCCAACGCTTTTTGACAACCTTCAACACGTTGCAAGGCATCTTTTTTATAGTGCGGCCCGCTTATAATAACTAAGTCTTTGTGGCCTTGTTCTAGTACATAACGGGCGCTCAAGTAGCCACCCTCAATATTATCGAGCGATACGCAGCGCTCGGCCATTTCTGGTATATGTCTATTCATCACGTAAATAGGCGTTTTACCTTTCGACAGTTCTATAAGCTCATCATCGCTGAGCATTTCAGCGTGAACAATGATGGCATCGCAGTTGCGGCTTTGCAGAAATTTTATCCCTTTAAGTTCGTCTTCTAGCCGCCCGTGTCCGGCAGTGATTACCACATGCTTATTGTGTTTGCGCAACTGGCTCTCAATCCCTTGCATCATTCCACCAAAAAAGACACCGTCTAAAGTAGCCACCAAGATACCGACACAGTTAGAACGCTTTGAAGCGAGTGAAATTGCTACAGAGTTTGGCGTATAGCCAAGCTCTTGCATGGCTTTTTCAACCTTTTCTTGGGTGCGCTCGCTTACTTTTGCAGTGCCATTCATGACTCTAGAAACGGTCGCTAAAGATACCCCTGCCAATTTTGATACTTCGTAAATTGTTGCCATTATGAAATTCTGATTAGACGTTAATTAATTGCGCGTGAAATTGTTAACGAAAGTTAACATAAATGTGAAAGCGCTTACAACGAATTATCATAAAATAACGCGTTTTCTTAATTAAACATTGTTATTGAAGCCTTAATTCTCCTAAACTAAAAAGGTGTTTAAAATAATAAAGCCTTGGCATACTTTTAATGAACTCTGTTTTTATCTTTATGGGCGTCAGCGGTTGCGGAAAAAGCACAGTGTCTGAAGCTTTTGCGCTTAAGCAAAAAATTGAATATTTTGACGCCGACGATTTTCACAGCGATTCTGCAAAAGCACATATGCAAAGTGGAAAAGCGCTTAGTGATGCAATGCGACAACCTTGGATTGCGCGCATTATTAATCACTTGCAATTACATGTGAATAATAAGGGGAGTTGTTCGCTCGCATATTCGGGTTTAAGAGCCGCACAGCGCCAAACATTGTTAACAATCAATGCCAATGTGATCTATTTTCATTTGGTCATCTCACAAAACGACGTTACCAAACGACTGCAATCTCGCAAAGGACACTTTTTCCCAGCCGAGTTGGTTCAAAGCCAGTTTGATAGCTTAGAACCGCCTGGTAAAAACGAACAAATAATCGAAATTGACGCAACTCAAAACCTTGAGGCCATTCTCCATGATATTCAAACCTTCTTGTAATCGATGAGCAGGCTAAGCTACAAAGAGAAATTTGGCTATGGGCTTGGCGACACCGCAAGCAATGTGGTGTTTCAGTCTATCATTTGGTTTATGTTTTATTTTTACACCGACGTTTTTGGGCTTTCAGCGGCGGCAGTCGGTACTTTATTTTTAATTGTACGTATTTTTGATGGCATCACCGACCCCATTATGGGCGGCATCGCCGACAGAACAAACTCGCGATGGGGTAGGTATCGGCCCTACTTAATATTTGGCGCTGGCCCTTATGCCCTGCTGGCCATTCTTGCTTTTTACACACCAGAATTAAGCGAATCTGGTAAACTCATTTATGCCTACGTAACCTACACCCTTTTACTTACCGCTTATACTGCAATTAATATTCCTTATTCGGCATTGGGCGGCGTAATCACCTCATCACCTCGCGAGCGTGCCTCAGTGCAATCGTGGCGGTTTGCATTAGCAATGACAGGCGGCGCAGTGGTGTCATCAACACTCTTACCATTAGTTGCCTACTTAGGCCAAGGCAACGAGCAACTGGGCTTTACACTCGCCATGACGGTTTTATCAATTTTTGCGGTTATCTGTTTTATCGCTAGCTTCTATTTAACCAAAGAACGCGTCACCTTACCTGTTCATAGCGATAAAAACAAAGGCGCCATGGGCATTGTAAGAGACTTCATACAACTGCTGTATAACGACCAATGGCGAATAATCGCTTTGGTCACCTTTATTTTATTGGTGAGTGTGGCAATGCGAAGTGCCAGCACGCCTTTTTACGTTAAGTATTATCTTCAAAAAGATGAGTTACTCACGCTTTTTCTTACCTGTAGTATGGTCGCGGGCATTGTTGGCGCGATTGCAGCTAATCTCATCAGCAAAAGAATTTGCAAAATACAGCTTATGAAGTACACAGCGCTTAGCATTGTTGTGGTTAATGGCGCTCTATTCTTTGTACCGCGTGACGGTATATTGTTAGCGCTGGTGTTCACAATATTAGCCAACTTTGTGCACGGAGTATTCACGCCCCTGTTGTTTTCTACCGTGCCCGACACGGTAGACTACGGCACAAAAAAACGCCAACAAAGTGCAATGGGAATGGCGTTTTCTGGTCATCTTCTGTCTATTAAAATAGGGCTTGCGGTAGGCGGGGCCTTAACAGGGTGGATATTAGAATCGTTCGGATACGTGCCCAATGTTATGCAGTCTGACAGCTCCTTAAATGGCATAATGATACTTTTCACCTTGTCGTCTGTGGTGGCCGGAATATTAGTGTACCTTGTTATGACGCGCTATAAACTGACGCAAAGCTACACTTATTAGTATTTACCAACAAGTGAGTAGATTGCATAGCTATTTCACTTAAGTTTTAGGAGAGTTGTCAAACCGGCCATGCTTTAAAAAGAAGAGCACTTGCTCAATGACATCAGGGTTCCACATCATAAAGGGGTGAGTAGCAGGCAACTCAATGTGGTCGGTCATTCCTTCTACTTTAGTGCTCTCCACCGACACTTTGCCATCGTTTGGCTTGGGCAAAAAGCTAGACAATATCAAATTAATAGTTTGTGTGCCGGCCACAACACCTAGGCTAAAGTCGACGGGGCCTAGAGAGTTGGGTACGCTCAAATCTTTAGTCCCTAACTGCATGCCGGCTGGCCCGTTAACGGTCTTAAAGCCCGGTAAATCTGCAAGCAAGTCAACTAACTCGCTACCTTTGTTAGGCGGGCCTAACATGACAACATGGCCGAGCTTTTCAATTTTGTGTTGGCGTAGATATTGGCGAACCAAAATACCGCCCATCGAGTGCGTAACAAAATGTATTTTTGTGGCTGACTCGCATTGAGCGAGAGCTTCAGAAATTGCGATTTCGGCGAGCTCAGCAATTGTATACTCGCGCGATGGGTAATGATAATTAATAGCTTTATAACCAGCATGACTAATCGCTTTTTGCATCGCCAGCATCGACACATTTGTGCGTGCTAAGCCATGCAACAAAATCACATATTCAGAAGCTTCGGGTTTCATTGATAGTGTTTGTCCGTTTGAGCCAAAGGGCTATTCCTAGAGGCTGCTCCAAGAGGCCGTTCGAAAAGGCTGTTCGAAAATATCATGCCATGCAAAATACATTGCAATAAGCTAGCTGTCTATCGTATTACGCATAAAATTGTAAAAGTTTGTACAGCTATTGAGTTAGATAGGACAATAGAAGGCCGAGTATTAGGGTTACAATACCTAGAGGATATAGCCATCACTTACATGCAAACATTCGCTCAAACACATAGGGTGGCCAATGGTAAAACCTTGGATACTGTCAACGCCCATAGATTCTAAAAGGCCGATGTGATCGTCAAACTCGACACCTTCAGCGGTTACCGATAGTGCAAACGATTCAGCTAAGGCAATGATTGCTTTTATAATGCGCATATTGTCAAAATTAGTACCTAGTTCGTCCACAAATGACTTGTCAATTTTAAGTATATCAAAAGCATATTTTTGCAAGTAAGTCATTGATGAATAACCTGTCCCAAAATCATCAAGCGCTGTACGCACGCCTAGTTCTCGTAACGACGATAATACAATTGCCGCCTCTTCTGGCTCATTGATAATCGTGGTTTCTGTGATTTCTACCACTAGCATACGCGGGTCAACATTGTATTGGTTGCAACATACTTTTATTTCATCTACAAAGGCTTTATTGACTAGTTGTTTTGCAGAGGCGTTTACTGACATATAAATATCACTCGAAAACTCTCCAGTCGCCGATAATATGCTTAACTGCAAACATGCCTGATGTAACACCCACTTACCCACATCAACTATAAGACCTGTCTCTTCCAACAAAGGAATAAAATCGGTAGGCAAAATCATCTTGTCGTCAAAACCTCTAAACCGCAGAAGTGCTTCTACGCCCCTGACTTTGCGAGTTTGAGCACAAACGATTGGCTGAAACAACAACTCAAACCGACTATTTTCTATGCCTTGTTTTAACGCAACCAGCAGCTCACCTTTAAGCTTAGCTTTTACTTGTAATTGCGAATCATAAAAGCGATAAGTATTTTTACCGTCGTCTTTGGCTAAATATAAGGCCGTATCGGCTTGTTTCATTAACTCTTTTGCGTTAGATGAATTAGCGTTACCCACAGCTATACCAACACTCGCCGACAAGCTAACGTTTTGATCGCTGATTACAAACGGCTTAGCCAGCGACTTCACAATACGCCTAGCAATAGTATCAACCATAAAACGTCTATTCGACGGCCCAAGCAAGATAACAAACTCATCGCCGCCAAAACGCGCAACGATGTCTTCGTCTTCAAGTTGTTTTTTAAGGCGAGAGGCAACTTCTTTTAGCACGTCATCGCCATTGTGATGCCCGTATGTATCATTAACATATTTGAAACCATCTAAATCAAGAAACATCAACGCGATGCTATTGCCGCTATCAACCGAGGCATTAAAGGCCCGCTGCAGCCGTCCAGACATAGCTTGACGGTTACTTAAGCCCGTTAACTGGTCAGTTTCGGAGAGGGCTTTTAAGTGCGACTCGTAATTACGCTGCTCAGTAATGTCACTTGCGGCACCTACAAAGCCATAGACTTTTTGTGCCTCGTCATAAATAGGCTTGGCCTGGAAATCAACCCACTTTATTTTGCCGCAAGGCGAAACTAAACGTAGCACTTTCCTAAAACCTTGCTCAAACGAAACGCATATATAAAGGTCCTCAAGCAACGAGCTTAAGTCATCGTTATGAACTCCTGCAATCCAGCCGCGCGCTTTACAAGATTTTGCATCCATTCCAGTGAATTCTGCCCATTTTTCATTGGCAAACTCACAGAACCAATCGAGTCGAATGCGCACGATGCCAATAGGCAAGGTGTTTTCAATAGCGTTTGTTTTAAGCTCGTGATTACGCTTTATTTGACCATTGAGCTGCAGACCCGAAAGATCCTGCAACTGAATTGCCGTATATTGTCTAATTCGCGAGGTATTGCTACCCGATCTTTTTGACTCATCATTGGATATATGCGAGTACCTAAATACCGACAAGTTTATATGGCATGTCGACCCATCTGTTCTCACTAGCTCTTGGTTTTGCCACAAGTAGAGGCCTTTGCGTGTTTGGTCGGCTTTATAACTGTCGGGTTGTTTAGACCATTGAAATAAGTCTGAGTAGTTTGGCAGAATTTCAAATATAGATGTGCCATTGAAACTTTCTACTCGTTCATATTCTCCTTCTGTTTTACCGTTGACAATATCAACAGCAGAAGGGTTACTGATGATGATCGTGTTGTTTTCGACGATCAGCACGCCGCTTGGTGAAAAGGCAAGCATATTGTTTAGAAAATCGTTTTCACTGAGTTGCGTGTTGAGCGAACTTAAGCCAAATTCGCTCTTGTAGCAGCTTTGAATGGCGCACATTACTGACCCAACAAGAGGCGTTATACGCGATAGTAAGTTATCTTCAAAAGCGCCTTCGCATTTGCCAAGAATAATAATGCCTCTGACTTGATCAGCAACCACAACAGGAAAGAAAGCAGACGAACAAAGTTCATTATGCGGGCCAAACATTTGGCTATACATCTGTGGGCAATTATTGTTGTATACACGAGGCCTAAAAATATAGCGTTCGTTTAAGTGCCATTGTTCACAAACATTAACGACGTTTGATTTTTTATTGGAAAAACGTGAAGTAAAAACAGCTGTGGCCGCGCTTTCATTATGCAGTAGGCTTAACTTGGCGTCGTCTAATTTCCAACATATCGCATAATCTGCGTTGGATATTGTTTCAATTTCAGTCAGTGCTGTAGCAAAAACGTTATCAATTGCCGAGGGGTCAAAAAAGTGTGCTTGTACCTTTTGAATTGCTGCCCTAACAGCTTGATCAGAACGGCGATTGGTAAAAGTAGTATCGTCTTCAGTTTTTAAACATGAGGCTTTTGCTTGCTGATCGTTTAAATTTTGCATAAATTTCTCACAGGTGTCGCTTTACAAATAAAGGGTTGTTTGTAGTAAAACGCCGTTGGTCCTGTCGACACATTAAAAAACCGTCTACTCGCTCTTTAAGAGCTGGTCCAATATATATAGACCAAGATTGGCCATATTGCCTATTTTATGTCACCAAAAAGCAACATAATGATAAAAAACGACAACTAAAATAGACTTAAGTTTAGTTTAGCGGACTTTAATTAGGCTATTCTCGTTCTTCTACTTCTCAATTTACTGGCCAATCCCTTTTTCATAGACATGCGTACAAAAGTAACAATTTGAAATTCAGCAAAACAACATGAGCACACAAAGCATATGAGCCAATACAAAAAATCAGACGAAGCAATTGCTGCACTTAGCCCAGAGCAATATAAAGTGACTCAACAAAACGGCACTGAATATCCCGGAACGGGCGAGCTCCTTAACAACAAAGAGGTGGGCATATATGTTGATATTGTGTCGGGAGAACCTTTGTTTGCATCCTCGGCAAAATATGATTCTGGCTGCGGTTGGCCAAGCTTTACAAAACCGATTGAGCCAGTAAACGTGCAAGAGATTACCGATAACAGTTTAGGCATGACCCGAACAGAAGTGCGCTCGACCCATGGCGATAGTCATCTTGGGCATGTTTTTCCGGATGGGCCTGCCGACCAAGGTGGTTTGCGCTATTGTATCAATTCAGCGTCGTTGCGCTTTGTCGCTAAAGCCGATATGCAAGCGCAAGGTTATGCTGATTATATTGACCAAGTCGAAGAGGATTGAATAGAGGAAGGCAAAACCTTTCTCTATTTGCTCCGTTTACGCTCTTTAACACTCGATTGCTTGCGCACTTTTGTGCGTGCAGCCTTGTGCACAACTGCCGACTTATTTTGCTTACTTTTAATGAGATTACGATTAACCGTTTTGTTTTTATTACGTACCACGCCGTGCCGACTGCTTTTATTTATGTGAGATTTTTCTGTCGGCTTTAACTGTCTTTGCACCGGTTTTTGTTGCTGCGAATAATGACGCGTTTTTTGATGCTTCACGTTAACATGCGCTGACTTTATTCTGCTTTTTAATTGTTGATGATTTCGGTACGTTTTATATGTGTAGCCATCACGATTACCGTGACGAGTGTGACGCAATTGTTTATGAGCAAACTTGTGTGAGGCATAAGCCACACCGCGGCGGTGACGCACATTATGTTTCCAGCGTTTGGCACCATGACTATTTGTAATGCGATGGTGTGAACGCGGCTCTGAACGATAGAAGCGAGCCTTTCTATGATGAGACACTACCAAGTGTCTTTTATGCCAACTAAAGCCGCTAAAGAAGTAGTTAAAATTAATATCAATTGGGGCACCCCAATGGAAGTGAGCCGACACATTGACCGGAAAATGCCTTGACGCATAAGAGCGGTGAGTCCAGTGAATCGGCGGATATCGATGCCAGCGCCAGTTGCCGTAAACGACCCGAGTATCATAATAAGGGACATACACAATACTTTGATGCTTGGGCTCAATAATAATCTGTTGGTGTTGTTTAACAACCCGCATATGCGGCATATTATTGAGTGAATTAGCCTTTTCAGCTTCGACTCGCAAAGCTTGTATAGTATTTAGTACAAGTACTTCGTCTGTTAAAAATGCGTCGCCGACTGTTTGAGTCCAGTTAAGGTCTTCATTCAAGTTTGCTAATACATTTTCGAAAGCCACCAGTGCGGTAACGCTTGGGTCCCAACCTTCTTTTTCGGCTTTTTCCACCGCATCAGCTGCACTAAGGTGGTTATTTTCTTGTCGCCATCGATACGCTTGCACTACCTCCAGCGGATAAGTAGATGCAATCATAATATGACTGAGTAAACTGTCTGGGTACAAAGCAATAGGCGCAAGTAACTGCGCTAACTCTGCTTGTGAAAGCTGCGAGGCTCCATTTTGATATTGCTGATTGTCGCTATAGCTCGACGCTACAGCAGGATAAAGCGTTAAGCTTAAAAACCCCAAAAAACAAACTGTCAGCCTGCTTGAAACTACTCTTTTTATGCGATTCATAGTCACTCCAAATGTTATGAGTAATGTTGATGTTTGCATAATAAAAGAGTGAACATGAACGTAAGCTGACTACTTGTTAAATATCAGCAAGAATTTTGCACCTCCAAGCGTGTCGGATTGTGAAATGGCAATATCACCCTGATAACTTTGCACCAAGTCGCGCACTATTGCTAAGCCAATGCCGTGCCCTTTATCGTAGGAATCTGCGCGTTTACCTCGCTCTAGAATAACTGACTTAACGGCATCAGGCACACCGTTGCCGTCATCTTCAACCTCGATGTGTAAGGCGTTTTGATGATCAACTACCGACAATAAAACCTGACTTTTTGCCGCCTTAGATGCGTTATCAAGCAAATTGCCTAGTATTTCTGTTAAGTCGATTTCATCCCCTTTAAATATAGATGTTGGGAGCGGCTTTTGCGCATAACTAATGTTAATTTTTGGATAAATTTTTGGTAGGGTTCGCAACAGTTTGTCGGTAATGGGAGCAAGCGGCACGCCAACATGCCAGGCGGTGTTTCCAGCGCTTTGTGCACGCTTTAATTGGTGACTAATAATGCGGTTAATCAGCCTAATCTGCTCGGCAGAAGACTCACTTAAATCATGCTGGCTTTGTACCACAGCTAAAGGCGTTTTTAGGCTATGAGCTAAGTCTGACAATGCATTACGGTATCGTACTCGCTGGCCTTGTTCACTTGTTAAAAGCGCATTTAACTGCTTAGCGACTGCATTTAATTCGTCAGGAAACGACTGTGGGAGTTGCTCGGCTTGACCCTTTTCAACGGCGCTAAGCTCTTTTGTAAAGCGCGCAAGGGGTCGCAATGTCCAAGCTAGCCAAAAAAGTTGGATGACCACTAGCACGCCCATCAATACAAATAACCAAAGCCAAAGCTGCCGGTTAAAGGCCTCTTGCTGTTCGCTAATACCCTGCATATCTTTAATAATATGAAGGGTAATGATAGGCGAACGCTTTACTGCTGTTGCACTGCCATTGTCTTTTTCATCACGCAAATCAAACCGAACACTATAGCTATAAATAAAGTGAGGTGAACCATTAATCGTCACTTGAGAAAATTGTCCACTTCCGAGCGCCGGTGCAGGTAAGCTAGCATCCAGCTCTGCACCTAAAAAAGAGTTCGAAAACCACAGTATATTAGTACCTTCTCTAGGTGCTTGAGTTGAGGCATCGCTGCCGCCATCTTTGCCGAGAAGGGAAGACTCTGAAATTAGCGCATACAAACCTGAGTTAATCACATTGAATTGGTTTTCGAGCAGTACTTCAGGCATAAAAAGCTCCCCACCATCAAACTCGGTAACGGCCAATACGGCATAAAAATAAGCATTAAGCTGCGCCTGCAAATTCGCTTTAACTTGCTCTGCAAAGGCTTTATTGAGCGCCAGGCCAATTGTTGGAAGTACAATTAAGACAATCACCAAGGCACTAATGATGAGTCGGGCTCTAAGCGAATTAAAGGGGTGCGAACTAAAGGGCAATCGCCACTTGTGCGTCATTCGCTCTCCAATCTTTTTATTTTATAGCCTTGCCCACGTAAAGTTTCTATCAGACCGTACTGGCCTTGTGGGTCTAACTTTTTGCGCAAGCGCCTAATAAACACCTCAATCACATTAGAATCGAGGTCAAAATCTTGGTCATAAATATGCTCTATTAGCACACTTTTAGACTTCACTTCGTCGATGTGCAGCATCATGTATTCAAACAGTTTGTATTCAGACCCACTCAACTTAACTGCCCTTCCTGCAATCGAAATATCGTGCGTGCTTGTATTTAAAAGCAATGGGCCATTTTCGATAATTGGACTTGCCTTACCCGCAGAGCGCCTAATAAGTGCGTTAAGCCTTGCAACAAGCTCTTGCGGATGAAAGGGTTTTGTTAGGTAATCGTCGGCGCCAGCATCTAAACCTTCAACTTTGTCTTGCCAATCGTCGCGTGCCGTGAGGATTAATATAGGGAAGTCTTTACCCTGGGCCCGCAATCGGGAAATCACTTCAATGCCATCTAACTTTGGCAAACCTAAGTCGACGATAGCCGCATCGTAGGTGTATTCATACCCTTGAAAAAGGCCTTCTTCACCGTCGCTAGCCGCGTCTATTGTGTAATTAGCATCAAGTAAATGCTGTTTTAAATTGGCTTGTAGCGCAAGGTCATCTTCTATCAGCAATAAACGCATGGTGAGTCCTTGATTATTTGTTAGGGCTAGTTTTTCAAGACAAACTTAGCGCCTTCTCATTTTTCCTGTCTTAGCGTCAACAAACACATAATATACGGTGCCATCTCCACTAAGAAGCTTTGCCTGATAACCCTTTCTTCCATTTAGTTCTATTGCATTCACGCTGAGCATTTTACCGCTAAACTGCGCTTTAACCATAGCAATTGCCTGCTTTCGGCTTGTCACTTTTGCACCTTGTTGACGATAAGCAAACGCCGTCGTGAACTTGCTGGTTTGCATTGCTGCTTGCACACCTGCACTGCTGCTATGTGCACTAAAGGCAGGCGCAGAAATGAGTAAAGCAATTAACAACACAACAGCAAATTTATTCAACAAGTGTTACCTCTATCAATATCAACATTAAGCACTAATTACGTCACCCCGTCGAAGGACGGCGCCTTAAATACACAACCTTGTGAACAGTCTACCTTATTAGCTATAAAAACTTAACTAGGGTCTTTTTCAGTGCATGCAGATGCACTTTATTTATCAGCATGCTAATTATCCAATAGCGAAAATGAACGTTAGCTGAATGCTCTATTTAGGGTATCAAGTGTTTTAATAAACGTTCAGCTTCCATTCATTTGGGATGGTTTTTAATAGAGCCGTAAACCACAGATGAATTGGAGAAACACAATGTTAAAGTATTTTGTAATGGCCACAGCAATGGTAGTAGCCTCCTCATTCGCTATAGCAACTACTGAGACTGAAGATAGTACTAGCACTCGGTCAACTACCGTAGACTATAGCAAAACCGGCCCAAAACCCGCTGCCAGCCAATACGCACCAGTATTGAACGAAGCGCAAAAAGCAAGCTTGGAAGTCTTAAACTCTGGTGACGTAAAGGCTATTGCAATAAAAACGCGTGAGCAAATTATTGAAGAGCATAAATTAGCAGCAAAAAATCAAAACAATCAGGCAAGCGGCATCAGTAAGAGTAATCAATATCAGACCCAAGCTAGCCCTTATATTAGTTTTGATATTTACGATGCAAGTACTCGCTTACTAGAAGACGAGGATTACGACGGTTATTTTCAAACCTTCAGCGTAAGCTTTGATGCCGATATTATTAGCGATTACAGTAACCAACGCGCCCGCGTTTTTGCCGACTTATACTTAAGCAGAGATGGCGGACCATGGGAGCACTATTACACCACCGACGCCTTTACAATTTATGACGATAGCAGCGATGACGAATTTGAAGTGCTTACTACCCTCGATTTAGGCTTTAGAACCGACAGATATGATGTACTCATAGATTTGTATGAAGTTGGCTACAGCGATATTGTCGCCACCGTTAGCGGCGACGATATCAACAGTCTTTACGCGCTGCCGCTTGAAAGCGCCGATCGTGACCAATATATACCGAACCACTATGATTCGAGCGTCACTTTAAGCGCGGGTAGTTTATCTTTGTATAGCTTATTTGCTTTAATAGCAGTGTGTCTAATAAGGTTCAAATCACAAAACGCTGATTAGGTGATATTTATGATTATTTTGTCACCTGTAATTCACCTAATCGCACGCGGGCGGTTTCAAAGACTTTTTGGTCAAGGCCATAGGCTGTCATGACAATTTCGCTTTGCATAAGGTCTGTTTGATGCCAATGAATGTCGACAAGACCATAATGTGTGTCTCTGACCACATTGCCTTGCCTAAAACTATTGGCTTCATTGACTTCGCTAAAGGCTTGAGTAAGACCGCTGGAAGTGAAGTCCCACATAGGATAGGGTGTACTGTGACCTAATTGGCCCACATCTTTTGAAATCTCCATTAAATGCCGGTCGCCACTCAATATTACAACACCATTCGCTTGGCTTGATTCGATGAGGTCATACAAGCGTTGTCTTTCATGAGGGAAATTACCCCACGCTTCCCAAGCGTGCTCATAGGCGACGACTTGAATAGAGCTTACCAGCAAACGCACATCGGCAGGTTGTTTAAGCTGCTGCTCTAACCATTTCCACTGTTGCTCACCGAGTATCGACTCTTGCTTGTTTGTCTGAGGAATATACGGGCCTTTGTTTATTGGACGCCCATTAGGGTTTTCAATACGTGCGCCTAAATGAAAGCGGGTGTCGAGCATAATAATTTGCACTGCTCGGCCATCGTCAATTAACGTTTTAGCATGATAGACACCCAGTTGCTGACGTATCGGATCGTTATCTGCAAAACCGAAAAAGTCGAGAAAAGCCTGCTGACTCTGATGCTTTAAAAAATAGTTTTTTCCCGCATCATTTGCCCCATAATCATGATCGTCCCATGTTCCCATTAATAAGGGGACTTGTTCCCTGAATCCTGCAAACTCAGAAACTTTCGATAGTTCATTATATGCAGCTGCAAAACGTTCTGGTCTTGAGACGGGCTCATAGATGCGTTCGCCGTCAATCATTTCAATATCGGCATACATGTTGTCGCCGATAAACAAAAATGCATCCAGTTGATGCTTACCGATATCATCCCATATAGTCTGTGGTTTATGCTGCGAAGCACATGAGCCAAATGCAATAGATGTGGTTGTTACATGTTTGTCTATCGCGGCATTCACTGGCAAAGTAAATATTGCCATTAGCACTAGAAAAATACTGCCGACTTGCTTTTGACGCCTTAAATTAATTTTCATCTTTTGCCTTTGACAAATTCATTCAGGTTAAACCACCGTGTTATTGATAGCTGTGCGAAAAATATGAAGAACTTTCGAAACCCAATGCGTAAGCAATTTCAATAACTGGCATATTATCCTTAACTAGTAAATTTGCTGAATACCCTATACTACTATTGATAAGGAACGAGCGAAGTGTCGTATGAATTTTTATCGAATGATTTTGGCAATTGAGTTTTATGTAATTCCGTTCCACAATTTTTCAATAGAAACGCTATAAACGTTACATGAGATTAGCGCTTTTTGTATTTATATGCTAACTGCTAATGCTTAACTTTGACACTTGTATATTTAAAAAGATAGCAATTACTACATCCATATCGTCTAAATGCTGATTTTATGCCGCCGAAAAAATAACATTTTGGAAACCAATAAAGCATTTTCTTTGGTCTAGCTTTTGCTCCCAGCTAGACTACGAAAGTTTAAAAACTGAAATCTTTTCAATGCTAGCGTTAGACTCTTGAACTTGGCGTTCAATTTTGTCTTTTATCTCGTTTTGAGTTGCGGAATTGCTTTGCGCCAATTGTTTTATCGTAGAAACGCTATCATTAATATGATTACACGTAGATGTCTGTTCTTCAGAACCTGTTTTTACACTTTCATTGATGATAGCTAATTGATCGATAGATTTAGTAATGTCTTTATAAGCTTGAGCTGCTGAAACTGTAAACTCAAGCACCTGCCCGGACATACCGTTTGATTTTTCAATTGCAGAAACTACATTTGTAGCTCCGTTTTGCACCATATCGACAATATTAGTAATTTTAGCAGTTGAATCTTGAGTACGTTTTGCAAGCTGTCTTACCTCGTCGGCTACAACTGCAAAGCCTCTTCCTTGTTCACCTGCTCTTGCTGCTTCGATTGCGGCATTCAATGCTAGCAAATTAGTTTGCTCAGCAATATCCTTTATTACTTGTACGATATCTGCAATATTTTTAGAATCTTCGTTTAATTTTGCAACCAACTCTGATGAATGATCTAATTCTCTCGATAAGCTCTGCATTTCAGAATTAGCTTTATCCACTATCTCTTCGCCGGTTTTAGCTTGTTTTTCTGCTTCTGCACTTTTTTGTGCTGCATTTTTCGCATTTTCTGTAATCTGAGTACTACTCATTGCCATTTCTTCCATCGCTGCAGCCAAACCATCTGTCTGCAATTGCTGTTGATTAATAGACAACTGCGAGTCATTTACTGAAGTCTCTACTGACTGGCTTAATTCTTGAAGCTGTATCAAAGATGAACGAACTTTTGTCACAGTTTGGCTTACTTCGGAGATGGAATTCAAAAGCGAACGGTTCGAACTGGATATTTCGTCGTTTCCTTCGATGTCTATATCAAATACTAATTCAGATTTGCTTAACCGCGTTGATATTGCAGCTGATGAACTGATACTTTTTAGTATAGAGTTAGTTAACCATATACCAAGTAGTATTGCAGTAATCAGTGCAACTACCATTGCAACTATATTAATAAAGTGAACAGATGTTCTTAGCTCTTGGGTGATCTCTTTCTCTTTCAATGCTAACTGATTGGTTGTTTTCGAAGCTTCATTAGCATTATTGAACATCTCTTGGGTCAAAACCTCCACTCGCGCGGTAGCGTTTTTAACCTCTGAATATAGGTTTTTATAGTTTTGCAGCACACTTTCAAGCTCATTAAGGCGTGATTGAGTATCTTGGCCTAACATAATTGATTTCAGATTGGGAATAATTGTTTCTAGTTTTGATAAGTGCTGTTCAATTGCGCGAATGCGTTCTTCACTTGAACGTTCATTAAACTTCCAAACCGCTACTCTTGTCTCATTGAAAAGGTCCTTAAAGCTTTTCGCTTGAACAAAACGATTAAACTCTTCAAAGTCAGTACGGTTGTCATTATAAAAAACCTCTATGGAGGTCAACACGCCATCAATACTTCTAGAAACATTTGCGGCTTGGTAATCAAAACGGGCCTTACCTTCAATATCCATATTCTTTGCGGTGACCAATTGGTTGAATGAAGATTCGTAACCTTCAATCCGTTCTAGTACAGAATCAATTCCCTGTTGTTTTTCTTGCGTTTCGAATATTTCTTTCAACTCCCTTGAACTTGCTTTTGAAATACTTAGCTCTTGCGCAACTATATCGATAAACCTTATGTCTTCTGTAAGCAAAAAATCAGCTTGGGCAAGCCTTGCTTTGTAAAGGTGGAAATCGATATCAGATAGTTTATTCGAAATAGATTCTTGCCGTTCTAACGAACTTGTACTTACAATCGACATGACACCAATACCAAGAATGATAAAACACAAAGAACCTAAGGCAACGATAAGCTTAGTTTTAATATTCATTATTGATGTACCCATAACGTAAGAAAGAAAAACCTATAAGACTTATTAACTAACGGCACATCGAATTTTTCCTTTACCGTCTTTAATTTTTTACGGTGAAAGTCAATATTTCAAGTACGATAATGAATGCGTCCTAGTCGCTCGGCAATTACACTAACAGTTGTCATTGGATATCACACAATTAAAATGATTATCCAGTACTTATTGATCTTTGCGCGTGCATAGTCGATCATACGCGTTTAACGCACGTCTCAACTTAAGCGCACGATATAAACCATGCCCATAAAAGACCTTTTTCGCGCTGACATCAATGAACAAATCGAAGAGCTTTATCAAAATTATTTGACGCTCACTGAAACAGAACAGTCTGTGTTAATCATTTTGTCGGTGATATATAAGAATATAAGCCTTCAAAAGTTTGATGCTGTAGTGAAGCTTTTGCATCTTGAAGGCCTATTAGCTCAACCGAGGGCGGCTTATCGGTTAAGTGAAGAGCAACAAAAGAAACTCGTCGCAAGGCAATTTATAGAGTCCAATACAAGCGGCATACAGATTAATAAACTGCTCGCTAACCGCGTCACTGCCGATATCGGGCGTTTGAAAAGTGCTTACTCCACAAGCCCAGGCAATAAATTAATTAAAATAATCTTAATTGCCGAGCAAATACTACCGGTAGTTAATGCCTACAGCTGGCAAAACACTAAAGCCGACCGCCAGCGGGTTATTCGCGACTTGGTGGTGCTAGGCAAAACTCAAAAGCTCGAAAGTTCTTTAGTGATTAATCAAAATCCGCAAATTGTGGACCATTCACAAAACAAAATTTTACTTGAAATACTGTTCGCCCCTTTTGAGCTCGATAAGTTTTTGCAACTGCCAAAGGCAGTGCAGTATCAAGCCTTTGCCAGCTATTTTAGAGAATGCCAAGCGGGCGGTTACCTGCCCGACTATGCCATTGGTTTGCTAGAGCAAGTTTGCCAAGCTAATCCGAATAAAGACGATGACACCTATAACCTAGATTGCCATCACTTGCTTGCTGAGCAGTATTTGTATCAATTACGATTTGCCGAATTTACACAAATAATTGATACCAAAGACGACTCTTGTTATGGCCTACAGCTATTAGGTGCTTATTACTTTTTGCAAGGCGATAACGCTCAAGCGTTGTTTCACTTTGAGCTCGCCTTAAAAGCCAAAAATAAAATAGCGCGACGTAAAAGTCAGTACTTACATGAAGTTCTGGGTTACTTCCACAAATTGGCGCTCATAATAAATGGCAATAGCCAAGACATGGCAAGCTTTACCGAGGCCCAGCAACAAATAGAGTCCGAAGACAAAGACAGTAAAATCAGCAGCGACTTTACGTCCCTATCTTTGAGCCTAGGCCGCACTATTACCTGTGTATCGTCGGGCGCTGAATATGCATACCCAGTTAAATACAACAGTATCAGTGAGCAATCCGATTTCTTTGTGCATCACCTGAGTTATTTCAACTATGTGCTGGCGCAAGTATGGTGTAACAAGAGTAAAGACCCTGAAATATTCAAGCTCGCTAAAAGAGCAAAAACCAAGTTTGCTAAGATAAACTACAGTTTATTCGCACGCTTAAGCGGCCAGTTGGCCGCCAGTATTGAAGATAAAAAAGCGCGCAAACACCCTCAACTATTTGATATTAGCGAGCAAGTGAAAACTAAAGCACAATGGGATGTTGCCTTAGATAAACTTATTGCGCTAAGCCCTAAAAAAGCCGGGAGCACATCACCTGAACAATCAAGCCCTGCCAAGCCCTATAGAATGGTCTGGGAATTAAAACATGACTATATACCGAGTATTCAAGCGCGGGAGCAAAAGCTAAATAAATCGGGCGGATGGTCGCGTGGTCGAGTCATCCCGCTTAAAAGACTATATGAAGAGCCCGAGAGCTTCTCGTACCTAGACGACAGCGACAAAAAAATATGTGCCTTGATAGAGGCTCAACAAGGTTGGGGCTATTACGCGAAACCCGAGTACTTCTTGCAAGGTAAACGCGCCTTACAAGCTGTGGTGGGTATCGATAACTTATACAAAGAAAACGAATTAGACCAGCCCATCGAGCTATTTGAACGCGAACCCGAGCTATTAGTCACTAAACAAGGCGACCAGCTTTGCCTGAGCATTCCGGATTTATCAATTGATGTCGACGATTATGCAGACGCCAATGCTGACGACTATACAGACGAAGACCCTAGCAACCATTACAGCATACGAGCAATCAACGCTTCACAATATCAACTTACCGTATTTTCACCTGAGCACTTAAAAGTCGCCTCGATTATTGGCGAAGGCGGCTTGGTGATCCCCATTAGTGCAAAGCAAAAAGCATTAGATGGCATTACCGCGATTGCACCACTTTTAAATATTCAGTCGGATATCACCGAGCTCGACACCGGCCTTGATACCTACACTTGCGACCCTCATTTAATTGTTAATATTCAGCCCAGCCAAAATGGCTTGATCTTCACCTGCCTTGTGATGCCTTTTGGCGAAGACGGGCCTGCATATAAACCCGGTATTGGTAGCGCGAGTTTATCTACCGATATTAAAGGCAAACGCATGGCGACTCAGCGCAATTTAGTGCGCGAGCAAGAACTGCTCGACCGCCTCGACGAAGCCTGCCCTGCTTTTTTAGCGATGTCTGATAATGTATTGAGCCTAGACGAACTTGACGCGGCCTTAACCACTTTGGAGCAGCTCGAAGCAGCAACCGCTTTAGCGAATTTTGATTTATTACTACGCTGGCCCAAAGGCAAAAAAATTAGCTTAAGTAAAAAGCTTGAAAGCCAGCATTTGCAGCTAGCGCTTAATAAAAAAAGTGAGTGGTTTGATATTAGCGGCGAGCTACAGGTTGATAACGAACAAGTGATTGAACTTCGCAGGCTGCTGTCGTTAATTGGCACTAGCAACGGCCGTTATATTGAACTCGACGCCAATAAAATTTTGGTCTTGTCTGAAGACTTGAGACAAAAGCTAGCGGCCATTGACCACGTCACCACCGACGGTCAGTTTCATCCGCTCGCAAGTTTGCAAATAGAAGAAGCCACCGCGGGTATGCGCATGAAAACCATTCATGCTTGGGACCAGCAAACTGCCAAAATGCACGAAGCGAATGCCATTGAGCCGAGCATTCCTTCAACATTTCAAGGTGAATTACGCGACTATCAAATACAGGGCTTTGACTGGGCGTCGCGTTTAGCACATTGGGGCGCGGGTGCTTGTTTGGCTGACGACATGGGCTTAGGCAAAACCATGCAAGCTTTAGCGGTGATGCTTGCGCGCGCTGAACATGGGCCTAGTTTGGTGATTGCACCTACCTCGGTATGTTTAAACTGGCAGCAAGAAGCCTTAAGGTTTACGCCAACTTTGAATATTCGCTTATTTGCAGATGCTAACACCACGCTAAACCGCACAGACTTACTAAAAAGCCTGTCGCCGCATGATTGCGTTATTATCAGCTATGGTTTGCTGCAACGCGAAAGTGAAATACTCAAAGCTGTAGAATGGAACACCATTGTTGCAGACGAGGCCCAAGCGCTTAAAAACCCTGTAGCAAAGCGCACTAAAGCGGCTTATGCCCTTAAAGGTGATTTTAAGATGATCACCACCGGTACGCCTATCGAAAACGACCTGACCGAACTGTGGAGCTTGTTTCGTTTTATCAACCCAGGTTTACTTGGCAACCTTAAAGCCTTTGGTAAGCGTTTTGCTTTACCCATCGAAAACGCTAAAGAAGACAAATTGGCTGCTCACGCGGCAAGCCAAGGCTTGAAAACCCTTATACAGCCTTTTATTTTGCGCCGCATGAAAAATCAGGTATTAACCGAACTACCGCCCCGTACCGAAATTAACGTGCAAGTAGAAATGAGCGAAAAAGAGCATGCTTTTTATGAAGCTTTACGTCTTAACGCCATCGACAACATTAGTGAGGTGACCAAAAAAGGCCAACAAAGCAATGTAGGAGAGCAGCGTATCCGAATGCTTGCTGAGCTAGTTAAACTGCGCCAAGCCTGCTGTAACCCAAAGCTTGTGATTGCCGAAACCGATATCCCTAGTGCCAAACTCGCGGCCCTAGACGAGCTGCTAGAAGAACTTACCTTAAACAATCATAAAGCCCTTATTTTTAGTCAATTTGTAGGCCACTTACAGTTAATTAAATCGCATATTGAAAGCAAAGGTATAAGCTATCAATACCTCGATGGGTCGACCCCGCAAAAAGAGCGGCAAAAACGAGTGAATGCTTTCCAAAGTGGCGAGGGGGACGTGTTTTTAATTAGTCTTAAAGCAGGTGGGTCTGGTCTTAACCTGACCGCAGCCGATTATGTTATTCATATGGATCCGTGGTGGAACCCAGCTGTTGAAGAACAAGCTTCAGATCGTGCGCATCGCATGGGTCAACAGCGCCCTGTGACCATTTATCGATTGATTACGCAAAATACAATTGAAGAGAAGATTGTTGCTCTGCATCAGCATAAGCGTGACTTGGCAGACAAACTATTATCAGGGAATGAAACCGTCACCAAGCTGTCTGTTGATGACATGTTGAATTTGTTGAAAAAGACGTTTTAACGAGTCAGTTTAGTTCTAGCCCAGTTTAAACCCAAGTTAAACATAACTCAGCTTTTATATCGTTTAATACCCACCTTTATCGCTTACAGGTGGTCCACATAAAAAACCACGCTTAATTGAGCGTGGTTTTTATTTGATATAAGAACAGAAGACTTAAATAAACTAAGCCCTCATAGGCCATGCACACTTAGTAAGTATAACGCGCTTGCAAGTAGTATGTACCACCGTTAAATCCAAATGGGCTGGCTTCTGAATAAAGTTGGCCAGAACCACCCGCACCTGGGTTTTCTTGAGGGTACGCATCAAGTAAGTTGTCGACACCTACTACAAACTCAAGGTTATCGTTAAAGTCATAAGCAACTTGAACGTCAACTAGTACTTCAGCGCCAATGCCATTTACGCCGTTACCAGTGTCGTCCCAACCACCGTAATAATTAGCACGAACCAAGGTTCTGATTTTACCATCGGTATGCGACCACGAGACGTTTGCACGGGTGTTAGGCAATAAATCTTCAATAGCAGCAACCCGACCATCGCTAATCGGGTTAAGCGTACCTACATCATCCACTTCGGTTTTGTTGTAGTTAGCCGCAACCGTTAATCGAGAGTCGCCTCCCAAAAAGTCAAAGCTGTAATTACCCACAATGTCGATACCGGTTGTGGTGGTATCAAAGCTGTTAGAGAAGAATCTAAACTGCGATAAGTCATCTAAACCAACAAAATCTGAACGGTTAATTGTGCCGTTTGCATCTAAACCGGTTAGGGCTTCAGATACTGAACCGAAGTCAGACCCTGCGCCACCAGCAAAGTTTAATGCGTCGAGGAAGTCTACGTTAGCACCTAAGGCAACACGGTCTTCAAGTTCGATGTTGTAGTAATCGATGGTCCAAGATGAACCTGCGACATCAAAGCCGATACCAACTGAGAAGTTAACCGCATCTTCTGTACCGAGAGAAGGACGCCCGTTACCTTGCGCTTCGATAAAGTTGGCAGCTAGTTGTCCGGCAGCTGACGACAGTGGCAGCGTACCTTGGTCAATAAGCACGCCTTGTACGTTTTGCGTAGTTACGTTGGTAATATTCGCTTGGCCTGCTGTAGGCGCGTGGAAACCAGTTGAATATGCTGCACGAATGCGCACATCGTCGGTTGCGTGGAATATACCCGCAAGTTTAAAGTCGGTGGTGTTACCGAACTCGCTAAAGTCTTCGGCTCTAACTGCTGCCTGAAGGGTTAAGTTTTCAGTAACGTCAGCTTCAAAGTCTACGTAAAAAGCGGTACTGTCTTGGCTAGCTGAAGTATCGCGAGGGAAACCACCAAAACCGTTTGAGCTCGATGAAAATCCTTGGCTAGCCAATGGACCTAGAGCAAAAGAAGCAGCATCCCCTGCAAATAAATCAAATTCTTCTTCACGATACTCTGCACCAAAAGCCACGCTCAAATCAGAATATAAACCTGCGTCTAGAGCGTAAACAAAGTTAAGGTTAAACAAGGTTTCAGTTTGCTCTTGTCCGCCTGGTACAAAGTCTCTTGGCGTCGCTGGGCCTAATGATGCATTAATCGTATTGCGAATAAAGAAGTCAGTGCGGTTAGAACCACGTTGAGCACTGGCGTCGTACGTTAAGCCGCTACCAATATTCAGCTCGCCTCTGATACCCACGGTAATAGCAGTGTCTTCGTTATTACCACCAAAACGCGGTACAAAACCTTGTGGTAGCATTTCGATAAAGGAGAAACAGTTATCGTCTGCAGCCACTTGTGCTAATAAGGTAGGGTCGGGGAATACGTTGCCGTTTCCGCCAATTGGAATACCGTCAATACACGAACCGCCAACACCCACGCCATCGAGGTCGCCAACGAGCAATGAATGCACGCCGTCATCAGCGGCTAGCCCTGTAAGTGGGTCTACTGTTGGACCTCTGTACACACCGCCACGCTGACTACCTTCAACAACTGGGCTACGATAAAAGAATCCGCCGGTAACTTCACGTTCGCCGTAGTTACCGAATAAATAAAGCTCGGCGCTATCATTAAGCTCAATAGCAGAGTTAATAAATAGTTTCATGTCGCCTTCTACATCTGGTTGGCCCCAATATTGCGGTACTTCACCTGTGTAGCTGTTGATAGATTGGAAATCGGCAGGTGTTGTATATCCTGCTGCAATCATTGCCGCAACATCGTCGCGGATGACAGAGCGCACGGTACCGTCTACTTCACGAAATTCACCGGTAATGTTAACAAAGCCTGATTGACCCAAAGAAAAACCAGCGTTAGCAGCAACGATAAAGTTGTCGCCATCACCTTCGTAGGTGGAGCCATAACGAGTCATGACTTCAAAGCCTTCAGCGCTGTCTCTTAAGATAAAGTTAAGTACACCCGCAATAGCGTCTGAACCATATTGTGATGATGCACCATCACGCAATACTTCAACGCGTTTAAGCGCCATCGATGGAATCGCAGAAATATCGACACCCTGCGCGCCATCAGAAATACCGCCGCCCAAGAAAGAGATAATTGAACCTCTGTGGCGACGCTTGCCATTAACCAATACTAAAACGTTGTCTGGCGACAGGCCACGGAGGTTGGCAGGACGCACTATAGTCGCAGCATCACTAATTGGCTGTGCATTGATATCAAACGAAGGCACCGCTGTTCGTAACATGTCTTGTACGTCTGACGATGAATTTTGCCTGAATTCGTCGCCACTGATTACATCAATTGGTACGGTAGAGTCAGCAGCAGACCGGTTGGTCATACGTGTACCGGTAACAATGACGTTTTCGATGTCTTCCTGAGCGCCTTCATCGCTTTGCGCAAATGTGTATGCAGGCACGCTAGCCATAAGCGGCAACGCACAAGCAAGGGCGACCGCGCTCTTTTTGTAGGTTTTAAATGTTTTGTGTGATTTCATTTTGTAATTTCCCCATGGATTTAAAACTAGGATTATTTTTATAAAAATTTATTCTTCAGCGCAAAAAATCACGCCAGCCAGAGTGTGCAAATCCGACTGTTGCCTTTATTTACTTTATATATGCGTATATGCATATTTGGCATATAACATTGTCTGTCGTAGGAGCGAGTGTTGAACTATTGGCCGAATACGTAGCGTATCCGAAATGCAGAAACTACATTTACCAATTAAGAGAAAACCACGTTTAGCTGTTATTGTAATATTTATAGGCTTAAACATAACTCTTGCTCACACACTATCGAAACTGTATGTATTGTCAATAGTTTTTAACCAAAACATCCTATTAAATAACTTTGAGACGACACTTTTATCATCAAAAATTTTATACCGTAGTGTAAATTGGTTTTTCTTACGATTTTTAAGAATGCACACTAGCAGATACTAGTAAAACTTATAGTTTTCTAACCCCAAGTTAGAAAGCAGATAAAGTGCCAACCTCGTTTGCGCACTGAAATGTAATGCCGCGTAATACAGAGTTTTCAATTTGCCTAAATGTTATCAATTTGAGGCCGTTAACAGGTAAGTGATTAATTCAACGAACCGTAGCGGGCAAAACTTTTTGACTCGTCAACAACAATCAGGAACGCACAAATGTATGGCTTGGTAAATAAAGCAATTCAAGCGCTTGTTATTGATGCTAAAGGCAACGATATCTGGGAAGTGGTAAAGCGTAAAGCAGGCGTTGACGAACCCGCATTTATTAGCATGCAAAACTATCCTGATGAAATTACTTACAACTTAGTAGCCGCCGCGAGCGAAATTTTAGACACACCCCCTGAAGAAATACTGCGCTTATTTGGTCGCCACTGGATTTTATACACCGCTAAAGTGGGTTACGGTGATTTGCTGGATGTAAATGGCCAAACCTTTTTAGAATTCATAAATAACCTAGACGCCATGCATGCTCGAATTGCTTCGACTATGCCAGAGCTATCACCGCCCTCGTTTGAATGCTTGAACATCGATAAAAACACCATTGAAGTCCACTATTTTTCTGAACGTGTTGGTTTGTGTCCTATGGTAAAAGGCTTACTCGAAGGTTTAGGCGAAAGATTTCAAATGCGCATTATAGTTGAGCAATTGCCACGTGCCGCTGCAGACAACTTTGACCGTTTCCAGATTACAATATTAGAGTAATACAAGCTAACAAAATGAAAGCAAGCGATAAAGATATAATCAATTTTCAAACAGAGCATTCAACAGCTTTGCCAATACAATTAGATGTATTTGAAAGCTTATTTCCTTTTGCTTTCGCTTTTGACCAATCAATGAAGTTAACGCTAAGTAATCCATCTCTTCGAAAGATGATGCCTGAGCTAGTTCCTGGCAAGCCTCTTATTGATTTTTTTAGTATCGTAAAGCCCAATATTGCCCTAAATTTCGAGGCGATTTCTGCCAAAACCGGTAGTTTACAAACGTGGCGCTTATTAAATGGCAGTGCTCTACAAGGGCAATTGTTCGAAAACAAAGAAAAAGACCTTTTGTTTTTTGTCGGCACGCCTGTAGTTGCTGACGCATCTGAAATAAAGAGCCTAAACTTAACAGCTAACGACTTTGCTTTGCACGATTCGACTCTAAAGCATTTGTTTATGTTACAAGCGCAAAAAACAGCGGTTGCCGATAGTACAGAAATGGTTGAAGCGCTTCGCAGAAACGCAATAGAAAAAGAACGCTTAGAAAACATACAATCTGAATTAGCACTAGAATTGGATATTGGTTTTGATATTAAAGTGCGTTTTAAAGACGATGGCACTATTATCGACATTCAGGTTTCTTCTAACCTAGAAATGACTGTAGACAGCGCGTCAAAAGTGGGCAAGTCCTTATTCAAAGAGTTGGATTTTTTGGGTGACTCTCTGCAAAAGGCGGTAGCCGAAACAGAACAAAACGGCCGCTCATTGTTTTTTAACTTTAAAATAGGGAAAGGACGTAACACGCGATATTTTGAGTCACGACTGGCAAGAACGTCAGACGATATTTGTTTGATGCTCGCAAACGATGTATCTGAACGTTATCGCATGCAAATGCAGCTAGAACGAAGGGCTAATTTTGACTATTTAACAAACTTACCTAATCGAGTGCATTTTAACGAACGTTTAAACAAACTCTCTGGAGGCGAAACGCTCGACAATAAGCTGCATACCATTATCAATATAGATCTTGATAACTTTAAACATATCAATAGTCGTTATGGCAACGCCGCTGGCGACCATGTGCTGCGGCGTATATCTGAAATTTTACTCAATAGCACTCGCATAGAAGACATACCTGCTCGCTTAGGTGGGGACGAATTTGTCGTGTTTTTTTCGGGCGATCATAAACAAGAAGAAATGACAAAAGCCGCGCAACGAATTTTAGAAAAAATTAGAGAGCCCATCAATTTTGAAGGGCAAGAACTGAAATGCAATTGCAGTATTGGCGTCGCTTTTTCAACCCAAACAAAGCCAGACTTAGAGCTATTGCAACGACAAGCCAACTTAGCAATGGAAGTTGCTAAAGACGGCGGTAAAGGCAAAGTTACCACCTACGTTGACGGCATGTATGAGAAAAGTAAAGAAAGGTTGGAGTTGCGCGACCAGCTCGTAAGAGCTATCGAAAATAAGAAACTCTCTATTGCTTATCAGCCTATAGTATGGACAAACACAGCAAAGGTGAAAGGCTTTGAAGCACTCGCACGCTGGATTGACGAAGACAAGGGTTTTGTGCCTCCCGATGTGTTTATCGAAATAGCCGAAGAGTCGGGATTAATGATTCCTTTAGGTCGCACAATTATGGATATTGCGCTTAAAGGCTTCGCTCAGTTTATTGCCAATAACGACAGTCGGCAGTCACTCACACTTGCCATCAACGTTTCGGTTCATCAGCTATATGATGCAGGCTTTGTTCATGATCTAAATTCCTGTTTGAAAGCCTACGAACTCAATTCTCGCCAAATCATATTGGAGATAACAGAAACCGCATTTATCCGTGACATCACTATCGCTATTGATATGCTGAACGAGTTGAAATCTCATGGCTTTAAACTCGCATTAGATGATTTTGGAACAGGCTTCTCTTCACTTGGTTACTTAGAACATTTACCACTAGACATCTTAAAAATAGACCGTTCGTTTATTAATAAAATCGAGAGCGAAGAGTCAAATGTGCCTCTGGTCAACGCGATTTTAAGCATTGCAAAAGAGCTTAATTTTGAAACTGTGGCCGAAGGCATAGAAACCGACGAACAGCGATTGTTTTTGCAAGCCTCAAACTGCGTATACTCGCAAGGTTACTATTTCAGTAAACCCT
>CAZXTD010000006.1:38198-53081 GCA_964643575.1 uncultured Glaciecola sp.
ATATTGAGCAGCTTAACGAACTAGAACTTTAGTTGTTGTTCGCTAATCCTAATATAAATTATCGACATCAATTGCGCCATAATATTGCTGATATGACGAAAAAAGGCCACGTGATTACTTTGACTGGGCAAAATAAAAGACATAGCCTTTGTCTGTTTTAAACGACCTTAAGCCGAAAACCTCCTTGCAGCTAGTCCTGCAATGCTCATTATTACCAGGCTTAGCGTTAATGGTGCCGAAACCTCTGACACGAGCACGTTGGCTGTTGAAGAGCTGTCAACTATTAGAGTGGTTACGTCGAATCCGTCATCAAACCTAAAATCAACAGCATCCAGTGAAAATACGGCAGCGTCAATAGCAGAACTAATTGCCAGCAAATCAAACTCAATAAGATAGTTCCCACTTTCATCCAAGAAGGTAAAGAAGCTAAAACCAAGTTCTCCTGGCAAACCGAATGGATCGTTCGGATCATCTATGGCAAAGAAACTATCGAACCCGTCGTCAGGTAAATCAAACGATACACTGCCCGATACATACTCAAACAAGGTATCATCAAATAAAAACGCGATTTCGAATTCGTTGAAGGTATCAAAACCATCGAGTGCTAGCGAAACGCTCACACTTTCGCCCACTTTAACCTCATCAACACCGTCTAAATCGATATTTATAAGACCTGCATAACTCTGCATACTAAATAATAAAGCAACTACTGCTATAAGTTTTTTCATTTTTTTACTACCTTTTTTATTGTCGTGCACAACGGCTACGAGTACATAAGCTTCGCATTGTGCGAGCATCTCTGGTGTTCACTACACCATCACCATTTAGATCATAATCCATATCTATGTTTTGTTGAGTTCGTAGCACGCTCATAAATATGCGAATATCATCTGAATCAACGTCACCATCTAAGTCCCAGTCGCCCAATAAAGCAGCTGAGTTTACCATCACTAAAAGCGTGGCTTCAGTGATTTGGCCGTTACTGTCAGTCACAACCGCTTTTAGGTTGTGTGTGCCTTCAGTCATACCTAAAAGCTCATCTGAATATATGCCGTTACCCCAAGTAAATGGCGCTTCAAGCAATTCTCTCACAAAGCCATCGTCAAGATACAAAGCCGCGCTTGTGACTGTGGTTTGTTCATTTGCAGTTTCGACATCGATAGAAACGCTTAGCGCTTCGTAACCTTCGTCTAGTTCAAGTTCAGACCCAACAAAGTTTACAGTTGGGCCAGGAGGTGCTTCAACAATAAGGGTGAGTATTGCAGGCTCGCTTAATTCGCCAGTATTGTCTTCTGCTATTGCGGTAAATGTATGTGTGCCTACACCCAAAGCATTAGGGTTGGGTTGATGACAAGGGCTAGGTACTGGATCTTGGTCGCAGCTTATCCATCCCATGGCACCAAATTCATATGGTTTAAACCTATGTCCAAAATTATAAGGAACACTGGGGTCTCTGCGGATTAAGTCACCATCTTGATTATAAAGCGTAACCGCTGCCACACTTCGGCCGCTCGCAGCCTCAGCAGATAGAGTTATCCCTAATTTATCGTAACCAAGCGGCACTCTCACAACTTCGTTAGGGAATGCCACTGTTGGTGGCTCTGGTAAACCTTCTACTGTCAGTACCATTATCGCTTCAGTTTGTTCGCCGACGTCGTCAGTCGCAACTGCCTTGAAAATATGTTCGCCAACGCCCAATGGATTAGGGTTAGGATTGTTGGGATCATCACCTATGCCGCCTGTCTCAAGGGGTTTGTTATTGTGTCCAAAAACGAAGGGCGCTGCATTGTCGGTGCGAATAAATTCGTCGTTTATGTATAAAGCAACAGAAGATATTTCCCGCCCTTCTACTGGAGACGTGGCACTTACCGTGAAATTCAGTCTTTCATAGCCCACATCCAATGTAAGTGCTGGGTTAGGGAAGCTAACAATTGGCGCATTACCTAAAACAGTGAGTCGCATTGTGGCAAAGTTAGTTTCGCCCTCGCTATCTGTGGCAACTACCTTAAAATTGTGTATACCAGCGGGAAGCGGGTTCGGATTGGGCTCATGGCAAACTTCCGGAACAGGATCTTGGTCACAGCTTATCCACCCCATTGCGCCCGTTTCGTGCGGCTGACGCCTATGGCCAAAGTTGAAAGGTGCTCTATCATCTGTGCGAACCAATTCATCGTTAATATAAAGCGCAACTGAGCTAATAGTGCGTCCTTCTACCGGACTAGAAGTATTGATAGTAAACGTAAGTTGTTCATAACCCTGCTGAACCGTTAGCGCTTGATTAGGGAATGCTACTTCTGGTTTGTTTGAATCACCCTCAACATCTAAGTCGATAATCTGTAGATATAGTGGCATCGCCGTTGATATACCGTCTGCAGGGCGCTCCATTAGGTAGTAATATACTTTTCCGTCGGCAATTTCGATAGTGCCATGGTCAAATACTTTGCCGTCAGTCGCTTCATAAACACGTTCAAAATCGTTTGTGCCACCCCTCGCGCGCTCAACGTACGGACGACCATTATTTAAGCCTATAATATAAATATTGTCACCCGAGGTATAAATTTGACTAGCGCCAGCAAAGTCTTCGGTAATAATAAATTCTGTAGCGCCGGCTGGCTTGTATGCATGCAGGTAAACTTCTGTTCGAGCATTACGGTCAGATTCGTTTGTACGCACTTTACTGATGGTGTGAATATCGCCTGCTGCTGTTACCGTAAAGTCAAAAAAGCCAACAATGTAAACAGAATTAGGCTCTTGAACATCAAGATAGTCGCCTGGCTCAAAGACCTTTATTTCGTCAGAATCGATTAGCGGCGAGGTGATTACTTCACCACTATGGTTTTTCCACTCACCAACACCATCGCCATCTGGGTCGTCTAGGTAGGCATAGTAAACGCCGTTTTGATATATATAGCGGTCGTTGTTATCGTTTGAGCGCTGCTGAAAACCAATGCGAAATTGACCATTGAGGTACTTCATCTCGCCATATAGTCCCCAGTTATAATCGTTGCCTTTTGACTTTTGGTTATTTTCGTTAAATTTTGTGAAACGTGTCCATTTTTCGTTTTCATTATCATATCGATTATAAATATATGCGCCGTTGTTGTTTCCACCCAAGCGCATGTATAAAAGCAATACACCGTCGTCAGTCGTGAAAAATTTGGGGTATGTCAAGCGCGCAAAGTTACCGCTGTCTGCCAAATCACCAGTCATCGTAAGATGTTTATAGTCATCTTGGCCTTGGCTAATTTCGCTAGTATCTTTAACGAATTTGTCTAGGGTAAACTCATCATCAGGAACATCAGCCGCTCCCGTAACGCTGTAAGAATACCTAAAAAAATCATCCTCAAATACGCCACCATGATTATTATTGTCATACGCGTGCATATCGTAAACCATATGAATCGTGCCATTAAGCGGACTTACTGCAAGGCCAATAGTATTGTGCGACTCACCAATTTCAGGATTTCCTCTAAAGCCTGTGTGCCGATGAGGAAACTCAATAGTGGCAACGGTACCAGTATCTTTATTGTAACGAGACAGCATAACGTGACGATCGTCTTTACCCCCTCTGTACCAAGTCATGAAAACGTAGTTTCCATAAGTTTTTACGGCATCTCCGTGTGCAGAAATATTACGTCCAAAGAAGTAGTCATACGTCGAAACTGAAGGGTCCGCCGAATCGATTGTACCGTGAGTTATTTTGTCGCCATTAAAGTGTAAACCGTTATCGGCAATTTTAACTTCGGTTTCGAGTGAGACTTGTGCGCTGGCAGAACTTGCCACTGCCAACAACATGCCCAGCCCGAGCGCCTTTCTCAAGCTTCTGATATTGCTATAAAATTTTGATTTTATTGAGGTCATGGTACTTATCCATTATGTTACTTTATTGTTATTCACTTGTTACAGGGGAAACATTCTGACACATAATGATTAAATATGAAACTTAATGATCAATATTGAGGTTTATTTTTTATTGTTATTTCTGAATGCACAACAGAAACACTCCGACATCGGTAATCTCGGAGCGCTTTTGGCTTGTGTAGTGGTTTGTTTCTTTGAACTATTGAAGGTGAAAGGAGTGTAATTAGTCTATTGGAGAATTTAAGACTGTCCCATAAGCAAGATAAAAATCATCGTATCTAACACCACCATTACCATATGGTGTATCTATTGGGCCGCCATTGCATGTAGCATAAACATGAGTAATTGGACGTTCGCGCTTCATTCTAAAATCGGCACCGGTATACACTCTTTGCTGGGTAGGAAATTCGGAACCACCCTTAATATATACATCATATAATTGACCACCTTCAGAGGCTTTTTGGTTATGCACCACTGTCCAAATTTCGTACCAACTGTCGGTTTCCATAGGCATCGCATGCGACTGCGTTCTGTTATTATATATACGCTCATACCAATCACCCTTGCGAACTGCTAAGGTGCCATCATTCTGAAAGTCTACATTGTCGTCAAATCTATCCGTTATTCTTAAGCTGGGTTCTAAGGAGTTATAATCATTTTCGATAATCCCTTGTGCGCTTAAGTTACTCAGGCCTAAAACATGATTATTAGGAAAATATTCGACATTGACACGCGCATAAAAAGTGTAGGTTTCTCCTACTTCAATACTAACGGGCAGCTGTTTAAAGCTAAGTGCTTTTCGGTTGCCTAATACACCCTCTGCTGCAGGTTTTTTGATCATGAAACGATTATCAATAGAGGGTTCTTTTCTAATTTCGGTAACTTGAGGGTTTTCTATTTTAGGTTTGGTTTGATTGAAAGTATCCACTATTGTCCAAGTGTTTAGTGGCGATCGACTTTCAAAGTCATCAACTAGCAACCATTTAGCGGGACTATCGATACTTTTGATATTATTATCTGTTGCGCATCCTGAACTCACAAGCACACATAAAGAAACAATCAAGAAGGTGGCTGTCAAAAATCTTCTTTTCATATGACTTCTACCTTTTATTAAATTTACTCAAATGTTTTATGAGGTATGCATAGCTTATCACCCAATGTTTGTTGAGAGATAACGGCAAGCTTTATGAAACTGCATTGCGTTCTTGTATTGGTTTGTTGAGGGCTTGAACTATATCAGTTCCAAGCGTTAATTAACCAAATGACTAATCGAGTAGAGGTCACGGGTTTCGCTTGTTTTTCTGCGCATTTCTTCGAGTGCTTGTGCTTCGCTTACTTCAAATAACGCATTGATTAGGCGATTAAAGTGAGCATGCATTGCAGCTCTTGCTGCTTGTGAGTCTCTGGCGACCAAGGCATTATAAATCGTGGTATGCTCTTCAAAACGCTCTTTGTCAGATTGGCTACATACACCAGAGTAGGCAGTTTTAATTTGCTCTTGCGAGTTTCTCAACTCCCAGTAGGTCCGTACCGATAACAAAATAGCTTTGTTACGTGTGGCATTAGATATGATCTCGTGAAACTCTCTGTCTGCAGATTCGGCATTAACCCCTTTAGCCATTGCATCTAGAGTACCTTTGAGATTTTTAAGTTCTTCATCAGTAATCGATATTGCAGCTAGCGCCGCTGCTTCACCTTCTACAAGCGCTCTGGCTTGAGTCAGTTCAAAAGCTGTAATTTCGTTGGCAAGGTTTTCTGATTCGTTCGTTTGCGGGTCGAGCACATAAACGCCCGAACTCGTTTTGACCTCAACATAGCCTTGGGCTTCAAGCGCGATGACCGCTTCTCTGATAGTAGGGCGACTTACATCAAACAGTTCAGCGAGTTCCCGCTCAGCAGGCAATCTGCTGCCCGCGGCATATACTCCACTATTGATAAGAGAAATAATTTTATCGGCTATTTGCCAAAACATCCGGCGTTTTTTCATACTTGCACCTGTTTATAATTGGTCACGTTAGATGCACCCCAGTATTACAAATTGATTGCTTCCTGATTGCTTCTTAATCGGTTAAGTCTATGAGAATATCAAAAAATATCAAGACTTATTGCATCATTGTACCATTAGCTCAAATTTCGGTCTATTTGCTGTTTTAATTGCGGCTCAATTGGTTTTAAGGAGCAAACATTTCGGGCAGCGTTAGACTCAACTCTGGAAAGGCAATAACCAAAATAAGCACAATTATTATCGACAAATAGAGCGGTAACATTGGGCGAACCATTTTTTCCATTTTGGTTTTTGCTACTGCACAACTCACAAACAAAATCGCGCCTACAGGAGGAGTGCACAGACCAATACATAAGTTCAATACCATCATTATACCAAAGTGAATAGGGTCTATACCAAGTGACACTGCGATAGGTAAAAAGATGGGCGTGAAAATTAATACTGCTGGTGTCATATCCATGAAGGCACCAATCAGCAATAATATTAAGTTAATCATTAGCAATATCATGAGCGGATGTTCGCTAATGTTTAATAAGAAATCGGTTAAATCTTGCGGAATATTCTCAAAGGACAATACCCAAGACAAAGCTGCCGAAGTTGCAATTAAGAATAAGACTATTGCTGTTGTTTCAACCGTTTTAGTCAGAATATTACTGAACTTTGCCATGTCGATTTCTTTGTATATTCCACCGGCTAGCACAAATGCGTATATTACGGCGATAGCGCCTGCTTCAGTTGGCGTAAATATGCCAGCGATAATACCGCCCATGACCACAACAATAAGCAGTAAACTAGGAATAGCTTGCCATACATAAGTAAGGGCAACACCAATAGGCAATCTATTATTGACTGTAACGCCTTTGCGTTTTGCGTAAACAACACAGCTAATCATTAAGCCTAGAGCAACCAATAAACCAGGTACATAACCGGCTAAAAATAAAGCCGAAATAGAAACACCGCCACTAGCAACGGCATAGATAATAAGGATGTTACTCGGTGGAATAATCAAACCGGTAGTAGAGGCAGTCGCGGTGACCGATGCCGAAAACTCTTTGCTATATCCCGCTTTTTCCATTTGCGGAATCATAAAGCTACCAATAGCCGAGGTTGAAGCAACCGCCGACCCAGAAATAGCGCCAAAGAAGGTACAAGATAAAACGTTTACTAAAGCCAAACCGCCCGGTAAGGCACCAAGTAACGCCATAGCGCAGTTAATAAGACGTTTTGCGATGCCACCCTGTGCCATAATTTGCCCAGACAGAATAAAGAACGGTATTGCCATCAAAGCAAAGCTATTTACGCCGTTTGTCATTCTTTGGGCAACGGTAGTAGCCGCAGGTAAAAAATCAATCGCAAATATCATAAATACGAAAGACGCTAAACCGATGGCAAATGAAATCGGCACATTCAAAAACAACAGCAAAAAGAACAATGAAACTAAAAATAAAGCCGTCATTTTTATTCCTCAGACACAGGAGCGCTAAACAGCGCATTAATAGAAAACAGCAACACAAGGATGCCGCTGATAGGAATAACTGAATAAAGTACGCTTATATCAATACCCAATACCGGGGAAGATTGCCCTAAGGTTTCAGTCATCATCATTAACCTAAAACCACCAATAACCATCACCGAAATTGCAAAAAAGCCAACGCAAACATGAATCACTCGATGAATGAATTTTTTGTACTTCTCGTTTGCTTGCGAATACACCATATCGAGGCCTAGGTGGTTGTTGTGCCGGTATGCGAGCGCGCAACCCAATAGAGTAATCCAAATTAGTAAAAAGCGAGCGAGTTCTTCAGTAAATGAACTTGGTGAATTCAATACATAACGAGAAACGACTTGCCAAGTTACCACGACGGTGACTAACAGCATCAGCGCTTGCAACAAACGGTTAAGTGCCTTTTCAATGATCAAAAGGAAGGAGTTAAACGCGCTCATTTTGTGCCCTCAATTCTATTTAATAGGTCGCCCATTGTGGTTCCTTGAAAACTATCTTTAAACCCTTGTACAGCTTCCTGAAACGGCGCTTTATCTGGCACAATTATGGTCACGCCTTGAGCTTCTAGCGATTCTAAAGCAAGCTGAGTTTCACTTTCCCAAAGGGCAATCTGAAACGGGACAGTGAGTTCCATCGCCTGTGTTAACCAATCTTGCTGTTGCGCTGTTAAACCGCGCCATATTTTTTCGCTAAACAAAACAATGCCAGGAATGGTGTTGTGCTCGTCTAAGGTAAAGTTTTTACATATTTCATAGTGACGTGTTTTGTAATAGCTGATTGGGCTATTTTCAGCACCATCAATCACACCTTGTTGCAGAGCAGTATAAACTTCACCAAAAGAGATAGGCGTTGCAGAGGCACCGAGTTCACGCATAAGCGATACCGCAGACTGACTTTTCATGGTGCGTATTTTCATACCCCCAAGGTCATCCGGACTTTCGATAGGCTTAGGGCACGTATAAAAGCTGCGACTACCCGCTTCAAAAAAAGCTAAGCCGCGTAAATCCACTTTCAAAGGAGAGAGCAATAACTCTTCGCCAATTTCGCCGTTAATTGTTCGCCAAAAGTGGTCTGAGTTATCAAACACATAGGGCAAACTAAAAATTTGCATCTCGGGTACAAACGACTCTAGAGGGCCAGCCGATATTTGCGCCATAGCTAAGCTACCCACTTGCATAAGCTCTATTAGGTCGCGTTCAGCACCAAGCTGGCTGCTTGGGTAAATTTGTATATCTAGTTCACCACCCGACAGCTCATCAACGCGCTCTTTAAAGAACGCCAAAGACTTATGCATCGCGTGGCCTGTGTCAACAGCATGGCCGAGGTGCAATACCTTTGTGTCGCTAACTTGTCGATCGATTAGCAAGAATGAAGAGCTAATAACCACGCAAAGCAACAATATGCCAAGCAGAACTTTGTATTTACCTTGCACAAATGATTCCTTTTATTGTTTATTCTAGTTGGTTAATTTTTCGGGTAACAGCATCAAAACTGATTTTTGGCACAATAGCACCTGGGTGCTGGATGACTTCGCCTGCCGCTATCGCCGCCTTTTTTACCGCTAAAGATGCTTCGTCGCCTTGTAATCTGGCGCCTAAATATGTGCCATTGAAAGCATCACCAGCAGAAGTAGTATCGATGACCGTTTGAACCGGAGTAATTACGTGCTCTTGCGTCTTACCGCCTATGCACGTAATAACAGACGATGGGCCGTTTTTGATAACCACTTCTTCAATTGAGTATTCTTCACAAAAGGCCAACACACCCTCCGTATCATGAATATCATATAAAAACGCAAAATCTTCTACGCCGGGTAAAATGATATCGCTACAGGCAAAAGCTTTTTCAAATTGACCTTTTGCTTCTTCTTCACTTGCCCATAAGCGAGCTCGGTAATTGGGGTCAAATACAACCTTAACTCCATTTGATTTAAGCGTATCTAGGTGTTTCCAAAGCAAGCTTCGAGTATCTGGCGCCAGCACAGCTAAAGAAATGCCCGAAATAAATACCATGTCGACGTTTGATAGGTGCTTAAGAGTAGCTTCGTCAACAAAATCAAGCGTACGCCTTGCTGCAGAATCACTTCGCCAATAAGTAAACGATCGCTCACCATGTTCATCTGTATGAATCATATATAAGCCAGCCACTAAAGAGTCGTGCTGAAACACCAAGTCTGCGTTGATGCCTTCTGACTCAAAGCGCTTAATCATGGCACGGCTGAGTTCATCTTTGCCCACTGCGCTCATCAATTGTGAATCCATATGAGGAAAACAGCGTTTTAAATACACTGCAGAGTTATATACATCGCCTGCAAAAGACTGCCGAATAGTGAAGTCTTCCGCCGTTCTTAGCTCGACCATGCATTCACCAATAAAACAAATTTTCTTCATAGTTTCTTTTCTTTTTTGATTGTAGAGGGGCTATTCTACAAAATCTTCTCTAGCAGGGCTAAAAGTATCTATGAGTATTCCGCCAGTTGGGCATACTGCTCCGTGCTCCACATGAGGAGGTATTAAGCAACTATCTCCCGCTTTTAGTACTTTAACCACTCCATCAATATTAAAATGGAATTCACCTTCCATCACGTATGTAACCTGTGAATGGCGATGCTTGTGTACATAACCTTCAGCGCCCTTATCAAACCAAATTTTGACCGCCATCAACTCGTGATTAAACCCTAGCATTTGCCGCTTCAGACCGTTACCTAAGTCTTCAATTTCGGTTTCGTTGGCAAATAAAAAATGTTCACTTTGTTTGTTCATGTTGTCCTCTAATGTATTCGTTATTTCTTGTTCGGCGTAGGGCTTAAATCTGCTACTTAACTTCGTTATTTGATAATACCGCCGTGTGCGGGCCAGACACTCTAAGCTCTTTTATACTCGGCGCATCTGTCGCCATAAAAGTATTATCTGCAATTCGCGTTTGAGGCTCGCCAACAGTATGTTCAACAACAATAGGCGCAGCATTCATGATTTGGTTATTCTCAATGTTAGTCACTTGCACGCCATGCAAATAAATGCTCGACTTGGTTTTGTTACGTTTACCTGAGCCCACATTGTTAAGTTGGTTGTTTTTCATTACCAACTGAGGGCCAAAGGTGCTTTCGTCTGTGCCGCCTCGATATAGTTTAACTAGAGCACCGCGTACATCGTCAAAACGGTTGTCGTATAAATTGACGTATTCTGCGTTATAAATGCCTAAGTCTTCAATTTCCGCGTCGAGTCTTAAAATGTCGCCGCTAACCTTGAAGAAGCGGTTATTTTTAAGCGTAATTTCGTCAGCAAAAGCGCCTTTGCCTGTGGCAAAGAAATGGAAAGAGTGATTGATGTCTAAATCTTCAAAGGTTGAGTTTTCAACAATAAGGCGATAGTTGTTTACCATACCCCATTTTTTAGTGCGGATCACGCTGTTACCATGCGCGTCTGGGCTCTCTTTACCGTTAATGCTCAAACCATCTAAATTCAAGTTCCCGTTATCCTGAATCTCAAATAAAGCGGTTCTTTCATATGATAATACCGATTCGCCAGCTTTTTGAGCTTTGATGGTAAGTGTTTTGTCGATAAACAATAGTTTGGGTACAACAGTCGCCCCAGGGCGAAGTTCTATAATGTCGCCTGATTGAGCTTGCTCTATTGCACTAACTAGTTGTGCAGCATCAGTATCGATTAAATGGGTTTTACCCGAATTAAATGCTATTTGCTTTGTAGGCTTGGTAAACCAGCTAGGACCTACCTTGTCGCTATCTATAACGCTAAGCGCTTTACTCGCGCCCACATCAAGTGATTCTACAGGATAAAGTAAACCGTTAACGGCTTGCTTGAGTTCTATTGCTTTTTTCTCAATACCATAGGCAATAGATTTTGGCGCAGTAGTTGTTGCCACATTATTGACAAATTTAATACCTGAAACGTCATCAAAAATAGTGAATGGGTGTTGACCATCTTGGTTAACAATCAAATTGTTTTGAATTTTACTATTAATAGGTACAGCACTTCGCTCGGCGTCGCTGCCTGCTGCTAATTGAAAATGTTTAACGTTGATGAAAGAGTTGTTTGTGATTGTTGCGTTATCTACTTGATGGTAACGATTAATAGGTGAATTAGGTACACCGTTTAGTATGGTAAAGCCGCTGCCAAAACGATATCCGGTTAAACCAGATAAATAGTTATTTTGTATGACTTGATCTTTATTAATAACTCTAATGCCGCCTGTGTGTGGCTTGTCGTTACCCAAAAACACGTTGTTAACAATCATGTTGCCGTTACCATGGCGCATGGTAAGCGTGCCTCTGGCCTCATAAAACAAATTGCCGCGCAGGGTATTTTTGCCCGACTTTACTGAAATAATTTCAACTTCGCCGTTGGTGCGCTCAAAAATGTTATTTTCAACGAGTGTAAATGAATCTTCGAGTGAGTAATGACTGGTGCCGATGCGCAATGTTTCACCGCCATTTGAACCAAAAATTGGACGGTAGCCAAAATAGTTATGGTCTATTTTATGATAGTTTTCTTGGCTTTCTTTAGTATTCATTCTGACGGCAACGGTAACGCCTTTATTGCGTTTGGCAATGAGTGCGCTATTGTTTAGACGGTTATGCTTACCATAAAATGCTACCCAGTAGTCTGACTCTTGTTTGTCAGGGTTATTAAAATCGTCAATGACAATTTCGCTTACCTGAGAGTAGCTTGCGAGCGTGTCTTTGTCTTTTCTAAATTCAATAACTGAACTGCTGGGCGTGTAGCCGTCTCGAAAGACGAGGCCCGATACTTGTAAATACTTACCCGCTAGCCTTAAGTTAGACTGACCAGTCAGTGTAACTTGACCGCTCGTTTGAGCACGCAAGACAATAGGCTTGTCTTCATTACCTTCGCCTTCTAGTAAAATTTCAAAGTCGGTCCATACGCCGTTTTTTAATACAACATTGTCGCCTGGCGCTAGCGTTGAAGCGATTTCATTATATTGTTGCTGAGATTCGACAAAATATTCTTTTGCCGTTACATGCGCCGAAACAAGGCTTGTTGAAATAAACAAGCACACAACTCGACAAATTTGACGACATAAAAATTTGTTTGCATATCGAATTTGGCCTCTAGCCTTATCAATACCCAAACCTAACTTCAATCCCAACATAAATACTTCCTCAAAGCTTGATTGACCGACTTTTTACTTGGCTAATAACTTACAAACGTAATTACTATTGTTCCAGCTTTTTAAAGTAGTCATATATTTCAGGCACGTTACCGTTACCCATGCCAGCTTCAACAGCCGCTTTTAAGTTGGCCGACGAGCCTTCTGCAATTTGTGAACGAGTACCTAAGTCTTCTACCATTTGTAAGAAATAGCCTAAATCTTTATTGGCGTTCGCTAACGAGAAGCCAAGGTCGCTCACGTTGTCTACTGCATAGTTTTTACAAAACTGCATAAATGGGCTGCTCGATGGTCCAGTTGACATAATGTCAAACAATTGCTGTCGGTCAACACCGGCTTTGTCTGCTACAGCAAAAGCTTGCGACATTACACATACCGTTGTCATTCCCATAAAGTTGTTTATCAATTTTGTTGTGTGCCCTGCGCCTAATGCACCAAGATGAAAAACGTTTTCGCCTTGTTCTTCTAGTACTGGTTTGACTTTATTGAAGGTGTCGATGTCGCCAGACGCCATAATATTTAGCAAGCCGTCTTTAGCATGAGCAGGCGTTCTGCCAAGCGGAGCATCAACCATGCCAACGCCTTTTTTGGCTAAATCTGCGCCAATTTTGCGAGTAGAGGCAGGAATAGATGTGCCAAAGTCGATTAAAGTACTGCCTTCTTTGATACCGGCTAACACACCGTCTTCAGCATACATGACAGCTTCGACAATAGCAGAGGTCGTTAAACACAACATGACGATGTCTGCATTTTCGGCAAGTTCTTTGCCATTTACCGCTTGTTTAGCACCTCGGGCAAGGCAAGCGTCTACAGCCGATTGGTTAAGATCCATTACAGTAACGTCGTAGCCACGTTTTTGTAGGTTCTCAACCATGTTACCGCCCATTAGGCCTAGGCCGATAAAACCGATAGTGGGTTTACTCATAATTGTTTCCTTTTGAATAGACTGTTTATAACAGGGAAATTTGTCAGATTAAATAAGAGTCGCGACTTATCTCTTCGGCTCTTTACAGGGTTATGCTTTACAAGCGTTTCACAAAATAATTACAAATAAAGTAACCAATGTCAACTTATTGGTAATAATATTTATTTAATTGGTATAACAATGGTTAGCATCGACAACACGTGTAAACTCACTCATATATGACAGGAAACAAAAGGGTTGAAGCAATTAAAACCGTGCCAAGCAGACAAGCACTTATTACCGTAAAATTGGTCAACTCATCACATTTAACAGACAAAAAGTATCGATTAGCACATTGAGGAGCAGTACTTTTGAGCGATTAATAAATAAAGTAATAGACTTACGTTGTTTACCAATCTAGTATAAATGACTAATGTGTATTTGCACAATGGTAAAAATACGTGCTATCCAGACAAATAAAACCTGATACTTTACCTACTCTCTACACTTGTGAACCGCTGTATAAATAGCTAAAACAGTTTGTGTGGTTAAAACGCGCCTTTGTGTGTGGACTCTTCGGAGTGCGAGGGCGCGTTTTACTTTTTAACTCCTCATCGTAATAATTCCCATATCCAAATTAACGCTAGCGCTAATTTTGCACTGAGAGTAAATAATACTATTCTTAAATAGCGCTTTGCATAATCTAATAAAATATAAGGAACTGTATAATGACTTTAAAACAAAAATTACTCATGGCAATGTTTGCCACTACTATTGGTCTTAGTGGTTGTGCTGAACAAAAAGACGAAGATGCTTCGCAAGCTTCTATGCAAGAAAAGGCAGAAGAAGCTGTAGCTAAAACTTCAGATGAAGCTGAAGATATGCTAGAAGACGCTAAAGAAGAAGCTGAAGAAGCGCTAGAAGAAGCTAAAGCAATGGCTGAAGATGCAAAAGAAGAAGCTGAAGAAAAGCTTGGTGATGCCAAAGATGAAGCGGCCGCTAAAGCGAAGGAAGCCTGTATTAAGTTAAAAGAGCAGCTTGGTCAAAGTACTGAAGATTGCTAGGTGTTTGTGTGTTTGATAAAAGGCCCGATTTATCGTGTCTTGTTTTAGCTTTATTGTTTTGAACAATGCTTAGCGTAAATAAAACATAGTACATATAAAAAGCCCGCGGTAATTGCGGGCTTTTCTGTAGAGTTGGGATGTTCCTGCCTTCGCAGGAATGACGCGTAGGTTTATTTAGGAATGAACCTAAACTCGCCTTACATCATACCGCCCATGCCTCCCATTCCGCCCATGTCAGGCATTGCTGGGGCTGCTGCGTCGTCGGCTGGTGCATCGGCTACCATTGCTTCGGTAGTGATCATTAGGCTCGCGATTGAAGCGGCAAATTGTAGCGCTGAACGCGTTACTTTAGTTGGGTCAAGGATACCCATTTCTAACATGTCGCCGTAAGTGTCGT
>CAZXTD010000007.1:0-51976 GCA_964643575.1 uncultured Glaciecola sp.
TTTGAAATTAGTGATTTTGACCTTTGGACAACAAATCAAAAAATGTTTATGGATGTGGCTGGCGATAACATGGATGGGTTTTCATTCCACTTGTATGATGGCGTTAATGTGCTGGGTCAAGACAACATTAGGTCTGGCGCAAATGCTGAAGCTATTATTGATATGATAGAAGCGTACAGCTTTATAAAATGGGGAGAAATCAAGCCCCATGCTGTGACGGAGTATGGCGGCATAGTTGATGGCTATCCGCTTGAATATAGCGCTGAAAAGAGCTCTCAAGAATTGCGCTCTTACAACCATATCTTGTTTAGTTTACTAGAACGAGAAGACCGCTTATTAACTTCTACACCTTTTGTGACCGGTATGTCCCGTTGGTTTTATGAAAATAATGAGTTTCAGCCATACTCTGCTGCTATTTTTAGACCTGATCCTGACAAAATAGTGGGCAATAAAGTCACCGGGTTTTTAGTTACTGAAAAGGCGAAGTTTTATCAACTGTGGTCTGAAGTAAAAGGGAGCCGTGTTGCGACTAAGAATGATGATCCTGATTTAGCTGTGCAGGCTTTTAAATACGGACACAAGTTATATTTAGCATTGAACAACTATGAAGACGACAATAAAACAGTCGCCCTTAACTTCCTATCTATGCCATCAGCACCACAGTCAATCAGAATAAAGCGTTTAAACGTGCCTTACGGCGAAGCCGCTATGTATTCTGACGAGGTGCTTGCACAAGCACCCACAAATATCACAATGGCGGGGCACGAGACTATTGTTCTAGAGTACCAGTTTAGTCAATTAATAAACCCAGCTAAACTATTGAGAACCAACACTTACTACGCTGATGATTACCTACAGCCAATTATCGAAAATCAAAGTGTGAATTTTGCCATTAACAATGTGGCAGTGCAGCAGCAAGTGTTGACTTTTGCCGATGCAGTGGCAAAAAACATCAACTTTGATCAAGCGCTTGCAGACGCTATACCGGCAAATATGGAGCGGCGGATGATTGCAACCATGAGAACTTTTGAAAGAAGTTTTCAGCGAATAGTTGCTAAGTATCCAGATACATGGGAGCAAAGTAGGGATTATCAGCGCTTAGTCACTAGAGCGATGCGTTCATCTGCGAGCCAACAAGCACTTATGGCTCATTACGCTGAGCATGGTTATAACGACATGCAGACCACAGCAACAATTAAAATGGGTATTGGTCGTAAACATGAAAAATCTAAACAGCCTGAACTAAGCGTCAACGGTCATTTAGTCGAAGTGCCTAACGATTGGCGAGGTTATGATCAGGCACAACGAAGTGACTTTTTTGGTACGATTGAAATAGATGTTCCAGCAAAATTTTTAAAACAGAATAACCAAGTAAAGCTCACATTTCCTGATAGTCAAGGTCATGTCAGCTCATTGATTGTTGAAGTAGAAAGTACGGAAGATAACTTTTCAATACCTGTATCAGATGTGGTGATGCAGCAGCATAATGTGCTGATGAATATCGATAAGCCTTATCGCCTAATGGTTGATGTTTTACCCTTCAATGCTACAAACAAAGCACTAAACTGGTCGAGCAGCAATGAAGCCGTTGCGATTGTAGAAGATTCAATAGTGACACCAATTTCTCCAGGCATTGTTGAAATAACTGCCACAAGTATAGATGGAGAATTCAGTGCAAGTACCTTGGTTGAAGTGCGCGATCAACTCACTATTCGCAACACCTTAGCGATAACCAACGACGTGTCTTATTTAGAACCTACTGATCAAATTACCTTAGACATAGATTACTCTAGCAATGTTGCTCGTGATATATTTTTCGAGGTGTATTCGCCTACCAACCAGTGGTTAGGAGCGACTCGCCAAACAGTTAACCAAGGTAATGGTAGCGTAAGTTTACATCTTACATTCCCAGAAGAGCTTTCATCGGGAACAGGATATCGAATTACTGCGTCATTGTTGGCTGTTAACGGCGATTGGCGCACGGGTGTAGACTCTCATACGATTGACGATATTGAAATTGCTTCGGATATAATAGTCGATGAACCCGATCCTAACGATTTGCTGTTAGGGAACGGTAGCTTTGAGCGCGGCAATATAGGCAGTTTTAAATTGGTGTACGGTTCTGTTGGAACAGTAGAAGCAAGCAGTGATGCTGCGAAAGAAGGGAATTACGGTGTAAAACTAGATACCAGCAATGGAAGAGTTGGCATACAAATAGATGAAGATGTACTTCCGGAAGGCTTAGTCGCTAGTGGCAGAAGCTTCAAACTCTCTTTTTATATGAAACGAGTCACTGCTGGTGGCTGGGCAGGAGGTTTCGCTCACTTTACCAATCTAAATGGTGGGTACAAAGCAACAACTCAAGGTCCGTGGCATGGCACTACCACAAGTGATCAGTGGATATTGGTTGAAAAAGAAATAGAGGGTGTTGATTGGCCTAATACTGGGACATTCATAGAGCTCAATATGATCACGTCAGGGCAGATTTGGTACCTAGACGATATTAAACTAATTGAGACTACACCTGAGCCTGAAAACCTTTTTGGTGAAAATGCGGGATTTGAAATGGGTGCGCTTGCTCCTTGGGGTACAGTATTTGGCACGCTTGGTAGCATGGAAGTTTTACCTGAGGCGGCGCTAGATGGCAATTATGGCTTACGAATAGATACCTCGAATGGGCGTGCTGGCATACTAATGGATGATAGTATTTTACCTTTTGATGTAATGAGCCTGGGAAAGAAATATAAACTTTCTTTTTATATGAGGCGCGCCGCAGGGAATGGGTGGGCCGGCGGGTTTGCTCACTTTACAAATAATGTGAATGGTTACGTTGCAACGCCCCAGGGGCCATGGCATGGCACCACTACCTCTGGCGAGTGGATATTAGTGGAAAAAGAGATAGACGGTCAGGAATGGCCCAATACGGGAACATTTATTGAAATAAATATGATGACAACTGGTCAGCTATGGGATGTGGATAGCTTTATGCTAGAAGACATCTCAAGCCAATGAACCAATAAAGAGCAGCTCGTATCTTCAATTGCGAACGCTTATCCATATTTAATTTTAAATTAATTAAATATAAAAAATTATGAGTGTAAACAACGTATAAAATGATATCGACTGTTTTTAATGAAAGGCTTAAACCTATAAAAATGCCTTTAATCCCTATTCTTAATAGGTGTTTATGAAAAGACGTTAAAAATAGTCGACATCTGTTGAAAACAAATTACAATCATATGGTTGTTTTTTGTATATAAAACAAAACCTATGGAAATTGAAGAATTATGAATAAAAAAAGCGCTCCAAAAGAAGACGCCGCTCAGAAGAAATATTCTGCACCAGCGCTTGAGAAAGGCCTAGACATTCTAGAGCTATTATCAAAAGATGCTACGCCACTAAATACTTCAGTTATCGCTGAAAAATTGGGCCGGTCTAATGCAGAAATTTATCGAATGATTTTAGTCTTGGAGCAGCGCGGGTATATTGAAAAAAGTGAAGATGTAGAGGGTTACCAAGTCACGCGTAAATTATTACAACTTGGTACCGAACATGAACCTATTAAAGACATTTTAGAATATGCCCAACCTATTATGCGTCAGTTGGCAGAAAAAACCGCTATGTCTTGTCATATCGCGGTTGAGTCTCAAGAACAAATAGTTGTTATTTCTCGAGTTGAGACTCCGAGTAATTTGTCATATTCGGTACGCGTTGGATATAGGCGTCCTATCGTTTTTGCAGCGTCTGGTCGCATATTGTATGTATTCCAAAGCGCGGAAAAGAAGAAGTCTATGATTAAGTTTCTTGAAAATCACCACACTGAATCAGAAATAAAATCATTTTTAGACGAGTGTAAAAAAGTAACTAAGCAAGGCTATTTGCGGGCACCTAGTGCATTCGTCCAGGGCGTTACAGACATCTCATTTCCGATTATAGATCGCGATCATGCGGTTGCTACGCTCACTATCCCATACATACAAAGAGCCCCTGAAATAATGGTAATTGATGATGTGGTGAAAGAATTAGAGGCCGCCGCGAAAGAAATATCCGATGCGGTAACGTACGGCCTCGTCAGAAAAATGTAGTCTGACAACGTCGGCAGTTCATCTGTTTTATCAACAATACTAGCTGCAACCCTTACTTCCCTCTGGTAAGGGTGCAAGCCCTACATTGCTAATTTCGATTTCTAATTTCCCTTGTGTTGCGATTGTTAGTGGTGTGGTAATGTTGCTAAAATCAAATTCACCGTTGTTGGCAAAACAAGATAAAGGAATTGGTAAGTAAGTCCATTCGTTTTTTGGTAAACGCCTGAGAGCTGCTTTAATTGGAAAAGAGCCTGCACAGTTGTTGTCGTAATTGCAACGCATTCCAATTGTTACGTTTTCATTAGGTTTCTTTTTGAGTTTAACTTGCAACACTAATTGCGCCACATCCTTTACTGTCGACAAATCAATTGAGTGCCCGCTAATGGTAAAGGTGGTGTCGTACAGTGCATTTCCTCCCCATTGAGTTTTTACTTTTTTTCCTTTCCATTTTAAATATAAGGTATCGTTAGGCTCGTCTTTGTCAGTTGGCTTGATGACTAGATTTTTTCGTTCGGTTGCGGCGGGTTGGTTCTCGACAGGAATTGACCAATTGAGTCCATTACCGACAGAGGCTTTCCAAGGTGAAACTATGTCGCCTTTAAAAATATAGCTGGATACTGGGTCATCACTAAAGGCGAAAGCGACGCTGACAAACAAAGCCGCTGAAAGTGTAAGACTAAGTTTAGTTTTAGTATTTTTCATCTTGAAGTACCTTTTCTTGCTTAACTTTTTCTTTCTATTTATACATGCTAATTTGTTCAAATGTAAATTAATATTTTAGAATATGTTAATTGCATGAAAAAATAAGACCAAAAATTAATTTAATGAAATAATTGGTAAAGATCAATAGGTGGGCCAATTATCTTGTGGATTATAGCCGCATCGGTGAGATTTATTTAAAATAAACCGTGCTTTAAATAGAAGATTTAAATCCAAATATAAAAATATCCATTCACATACAAAATAAAAATAGAAATTCCTGTAATTAATGCTATGATTGTCACATAATTGTTAATGACTTGCTGAGATCTTGAAATGTTTGCTTTCATAGAGTCGTATTCTTCGGAGATATACTGGAATGAAAACAGTAATTTGTGTAGAGCCAGGAAAGCTTGAATCACGAGAAGCTGAAAAGCCTGCACCCGCCGCGAACGAGGTATTGGTAAAAATCAAATCAATCGGTATTTGTGGCACCGACATTCATGCTTATAGCGGAAATCAACCTTTCTTTGCTTATCCACGCGTATTAGGGCACGAGCTATCGGGTGTCGTCGAAGACGTCGGTTTTGGCGTAGAAGTCCCTATCGGGTCATCTGTTTATATCATACCGTACATTAACTGTGGCGAATGTGGGGCGTGTAAAAAAGGCAAGGGCAATTGTTGCACAAATATTGAAGTGCTTGGCGTGCACCGCGATGGTGGAATGGTTGAATATATTACCGTTCCCAAGTCTGCGGTTGTTGTAACAGATGGTTTAAGCTTTAACAATATGGCCATCATCGAATGCCTAGCCATTGGTGCTCATGCGGTAAAAAGAGCAAACATCAAGCCTAGCGATACCGTATTAGTGCAAGGAGCAGGGCCAATTGGTATTGGCGTCGCTCAATTTGCTAAATTGTCGGGCGCAAAAGTGTTGGTGTCTGATGTGAAACAAAGTAAAATTGACAAGTGTGTTGAGAGTTATCACTTAGACGGTGGAGTCAACGCTGCTGGTAATGTCCCGCAACAACTTGATACCTTGACTAATGGTGAGTTTCCTTCGGTCATATTTGATTGTACTGGTAATCGTAAAGCCATGGAGTCTGCTATTACTAATTTGGCGCATGGCGGTACAATTGTTTATGTGAGCGTGATCAAAGGCCAAATTAGCTTTGACGACCCAGAATTTCATAAGCGAGAAACAACCTTGTTAGGCAGTCGCAATGCGACTAAAGATGATTTTGAACACGTTGTAGCGTGTTTAAAAGATGGTAGCGTGAAGAGTGAAGACTTTATTACCCATGTAATAAAATTTAGTGACATGGAAGGCTTTTTCCAGTCATTGTCTAGCCCTGATTTAGAAGTTATAAAAGCAGTTGTTGAAATGGACTAAGCATGCGTATTGATGCCCATCACCACCTTTGGGAATATAATTCTGCCGATTATGGCTGGATAGGCGAACAAGAACTTCAGCTAAAGCAGAATTTTTTAAACGATGAATTAGCAAAAGTCAGTAACGCGCATCAGATTGACGGCACGGTTGTTGTACAAGCAAGGCAAAGCCTTGAAGAAACAGACTTTTTATTATCATTAGCATCTACAAGTGATTATATTAAGGCGGTTGTTGGTTGGGTTGATTTAAAAAGCCCCAAGCTTGAAGAAGCCTTAGAAGCTTGGTCTGCGTCAAAGGTACTTAAGGGCTTTCGTCACGTACTACAAGACGAACCTTCAGACGACTTTATGTTGGACCCGGCGTTTGTAAACGGTGTGAAGCTCATCGCAGAAAGAGGGTATTGTTACGATATTCTGGTTTTCGCAAGACAATTACCAGCCGTTTTGCAATTCATACAAAAACTGCCAGATATTCCTTTAGTGATAGACCATATTGCTAAGCCATCGATTGCTGATAACAGGGATTTTGAGCAATGGCGCAAAGCAATCAAACAAGTCGCTTCACATAACAACGTATTCTGTAAAATTTCAGGTATGGTCACCGAAGCCGATCACCAACAATGGAAAGTCCGAGATTTCGACGCTTACTTAGATACTGTTTTCGAGTGTTTTGGTCCTCAGCGTGTGATGTTTGGTTCAGATTGGCCTGTCTGTTTATTGGCTGCAGAGTATCATCAAGTGTTAGCCATTGTCGAATCTTACATTGAGCGTAATTTCCCTAGCTATAAAGCAGAAATTATGGGTCTTAACGCAAAGCGTTTTTATAAAATATAGAGTAGTTCAATGAAATATAGATCTTTAGGTAAAACTGGACTCAGTTTATCTCAGTTAAGTTACGGTGCATCTCCATTAGGTAGCGTGTTTCGTAATATTAGTGAAAAGGATGGGATTAAGACGGTTCATACTGCTTTAGATTACGGTATTAATTACATAGACGTATCACCTTATTATGGCGATACAGTTGCTGAAAAAGTGCTTGGTAAAGCACTTAAATCCGTTACACATGACAAATACTATTTATCAACCAAGGTTGGCCGATACGGAGCCGACTTTGCCGACTTCGATTTTTCGGAAAAACGAATTTTAAGCAGTCTTGAAGAAAGTATGCATCGACTGAACGTCGATTATATTGACTTATTGTTTTTACACGACATTGAATTTGGGTCGATGGAACAAATACTCAACGAATCCTTGCCTTGCTTAGAAAGACTCAAAAAAGATGGACGAATTGGCCATATAGGCGTGACCGGATATCCGATGAAAGTGTTCTCTGAAGTAATTAAGCACTATGACATTGATGCCATTTTAACTTACTGCCGCTATGCTTTACATGATACATCATTGTTAAATATCATCGATAAGCTTAGTGAGAAGGGTGTGGGCGTGATAAACGCCTCTCCGACAGCAATGGGCTTACTTACCGAAAGAGGTGCGCCTGATTGGCACCCAGGCAGCCAGTCCTTAAAACTTGCTTGCGAGAAAGCGGTGTCTTTATGTCAAAAAGCAAATGTGGACATAACAGCATTAGCCTTGCAATATGCTATGGATCATGACGCCATAGTTTCTACGCTGGTTGGCACGGCCAATCCTGTCAACATAGTTAAAAACATACACGCATCACAACAAATAATGAATGTAGAGCTCGCTAACGAAATTAGAGAGCTTTTTAAAGGCATAGATTGCACCTGGCCTTCTGGGCATATCAATAACCAAGACTAAGCCGCATCTGCGGGGCACAAATACCCTTAACCATTGCCGCGATTGCGGTAACCCCAAAAAGACTTCACCCAGGTTGTTACCGCTCGCGCGGTAACATTCCCGCGCTCATCCTTGAATCTGAAACTACACACTTTTCAAAGTAAACTAAACAATTGTGCCGATTTTTGAATCGCCATATGTATGCAGGGTCATCGTTTACGCGGTATTTTCTTGAGAATTTGCCTGCGTGGCCATTACGTGGAATTTATGGCAGTGTTTTCTATAGCTCTTTACTCGCCCAGCATTGATGTGGGATGCAGGATGGTAAAACCACTTTTCGTAGAAATAAAAAAGCCAACTATTAACAGTTGGCTTTTTGTTTGAGTAAGATTAGCTCTGTGTGGCGCTAATCGAGCTGCGAATTATTCAGGATCCATCTCTACAAACGAAACATTGTCGATGTAGTAGACAGCGCCACCGGTGCGAATAAAGAACTCTATTTGCAGGGCAGATGCATCCATGCCCGAGTTTATTAATGATTCACCTGTGAAGTCGATTACTTGACGATTCCATGCATCGTTAGCAAAACCCCACCAGCGTTGACCGGTCCATTTGAAGCCGTCAGAGTTACTGTACATGCTAAGTGGTCCGCCGCGCCAAGCACCGTCTGTACCTGAGACTTGTTTTGCGTCGAAGCTGAGTCTATATAGTTTATTAACATTAAACTCTTGTAAGTCTATCGAACCCACTGCGGTGATTAATTTAGCGTTGCCGTCGACTACCGTTAACTTGGCACCTACGCTACCTTCACTTGCTGCTTCTTCTAATACTTCTAGGGTACCTGCGTTATCCCATTGTGGACCCCAATTATCGTTGTCAACAAATTCACCTATTTCGCTCTGTTCAAAGCTATGGTCTCCGTTGGTAAACAATAAGTTAGCTGCATCTGTAACGGTAACGGTCACGTTAACTGAGATATCAGGTAATTCTGTAATGCTCGCAGTAATTACAGCTGAGTCTCCTACAGCTACTCCTAGTGCTGCTGTAATTGCCCCATCTTCATCTACATCAATAACAGTTATGTCGCTTGATTCCCAGGTAACGCTAAAGTCATCTTCAAACAAACCGAAAGGAACAAATCTTCCTTCTAGTTGCATAGTATCGCCATTAGGTAAATCTAATGTACCAGCGGTAAAAACGTCTTGACCCTGTCGAATGTCGAGTGCAACAGGTTCGGTTGGGTTTTCAATTACATTTACAGTTGCTTCCGCCATCTGTAAACCATCTTGAGAAGTTCCTGTTATTGTGACAGCTTGACCAATTCCTGCTTCTAAACCAGTAACAACACCCATGGAGTCAACAGTGGCATAATCAGTGTCAGAACTTGTCCATGTGATGGCCTGGAAAGTGGCGTTAAATGGCAATACAGTAGCAAAAAGTCTTACTGGAAATTCAAGAGGCACAGAAAGAGTAGTTGCACTCAGGCTAACGCTCTCCACCGGATCTTCGATTCCATTTACCGTAATAGTTACTCTTCGTTCAACATTAGTGTCGGCGCCGTTATCGATAAAATATATAAAGCTATAAACACCTTGTGAATACAAGACTGCTGGCACATCCTCTAAGGCTACATCATTCGATGGATCGTCATCGGCATTATTTGCAGTCTCTCTCGCTGCGTTTTCTGCTTCGATTCTAGCTATAGTCTCTGCTCTTTGAGTGGCAGTAAATGGATGCACTAATGCATCTGTAAACACTTCACCGTCAAAATAGCCGCTATTTTCTGTCGCGGTAAAAGCTCGCGACGGAAGATTTGGGCCAACAAAAAGAGGTTGGTCTTGAATTTGGATACCATCATCATCTCTGGCAAACTCTAAAAACTCAAAGTCACGAATAAATACGTTTGTATTCTCCGGATTTGTTACACCTTGCATAAAGTCAAAAGTAAATGTCTCGCCTTCATCTATTTCAAATGTAAGCTCAGTTTGTGATACTGAGACGGGTTGAAGATCATCAGGAAACAATTCTACAGTCCCATCATCTTCACTACAGGCGGTCAAAGCTGCTAATAAAGTTACGCTTAAACCCAATTTTTTCAGTAAGTTAGTATTCATCTTACTTATTCTCCAATTTATCTTTTGTTCTTGCCCACTTTCAAGCTAGGGGCAAGCACATTAATAATTATTAGTAAACTTAGAAGTTGTATCTCGCGCTAAAGCGGAACGTGCGACCGGTTTTAAACTGACCGACGGTTCGTCCAGTATAAACATCATCGACAAGCGCATTACCTTCATCCAAAACCTCACCGTCTAACTCAAGCCCGGTAGATGTAAAGTAAGTCCTCGTAATGTCGTCCGTTAAATTTAGGGCATGGAATGAGAACGAAAGATTTTTATTAAACTGATAAGTCGCTGTTAAATCTAATCGCGCTGTAGATTCTTGCCAAACGATACCGTTGGTTGCCGTGCCTACTAACTGATCCGAATTATATCGGTGAGCCAAACGTATTTGGTTACCGTCTTTTTCCCAAAACAGCGTTGTATTAGCACTGTGTCTTGGCGTATAAGGTTGCGGAACAGCAGTACTTGTGCGGTTGATTAGCTCAACAAACTGTGTTTCGTTCTCAGAGTCAGCAAAGGTATAGTTAAAGTTAACACCCAATCCAGACCAAAGACCCGGTAAAAAATCATAGTTCTGTTGATAGCCAAATTCTAAGCCTTTTGTCACAGCTCCCGCACCGTTGACTAAAAACGTTGCTTGGAAGTTTTGACAGCGAATTGGAATCACATTTGACACTTGGTTTTGCGCTAAACGCACAGGTAAGCAGTCACTGTTTAGCGGTGTGACTTCGTTGACTGTGGTAACCACTTCAGAACCATCAGCGTTAGTAAAGTTAGGATTTATTACGTCGGTTTCTTCACCAGGCTGAATAATAATATCTTCTAGCGACACTTCCGTAATATCGTAGTCGCTACGAATATCGGTTAAGAACACCTCGCCGCGAGCTTCTTGAACAAAGTTTTTCATATCTTTGTGGAAGAGTGCTAATGAAACTATCCCGCCTTTATCGAAGTACCACTCTAATGAAAGGTCAAGGTTGTTAGACGTTAATGGTTGTAACTTAGGGTTATTGTTTCTGATTGTACTTCCATCAACACCCCAAAGATTCTCGCTTGCTCTAAAGCCCGGAGATAAGGAGTCAAAATATGGACGTGACATCGTTTTTGATGCTGCAAATCTAGCGATTAGCTCATCGTTAACCGCATAATTGACATTTAAACTAGGTAACCAAATATCTGAATCGTTTTCACCGACACCAGCAAAGTTTCTAGCACTGATATCTCGTAGGTTTTCAATGGTACCGTTTTCAACCAGTGCGGCAGCACTTGCTTCGTTAGTTGTCGTATCTCGATGCGCCAAAATACCAAACCATCCTCTTGTAGAGTTAGTTCTAGGTATGTTCAGCTCGTATTGACCAAGAGGGTCAGTCACTACTCCATTTTCATAGTTGATTAATAAACCACGGTTTATTGCATCGCCATTATCTGCAATAAAAACACCCGCTAGTGCTGAATTGTAACATTGCGGTTGTGCTACATAATCAAAGTTGATTGGCGTTCCATCAGGATTTTGCTGAAGGGGCGTACATGCCTCAAGAGACTCATTAGCCAACTGTCGATTATAGATTAAATCGTAGGGGTCAAAAATTCTATTTTGTGAGTTAAAATTAAATGATGAGTTACCAAACGATTCATTTTCTGTATGCACATAACGGATACCCACGTTACCGGTCAGGCGAGAATCAAGTAGTTCAAAGTTCAACTTGGTATATAAAGAGTAATTCTCTTGTGTGATGCGTCTACTGCCAGCATCATTTCTGTTTAACACTGTATTTGGTACGTTAAAGCGCTCTGCAAATGCTTTGTCTGGGTCTAATATTGCCCAACCATTAAGGTAGTCGGTGTTGTATTGATCAGCGTTTGATCCCAGAAGGTCTTCAAAGAAATTATTAACTGGAAGTCCAGTACCTACTAGTATGTCAGCCACTAAAATATCAGCAGCACTTCCTGCACTTATTAGCTCGCCGGTTTCTGCGTCAACAACAATATCGCCAACATTTGAGAAGTCTTGGTAATCTGTATAAACATCTTTTTCACGACTTGAATATTTAGCACCAAACTCAATTTGAGTAATGCCGACAAAGTCTACATCGTAATCAAAGTTAAGAAATACTGATTTGTTTTCGTCTATTTGTTGCTCATCAATTCTGCTGATACCTGACAAATGGTTTGCACTAAGGTCATAAGGACTAAAGCCTGAGGGACTATAGTTTGATTGAGCATTACCGCCATTAATCGGCACATAAGAAACGGGTACATCACCTACTACTAAGATGCATTTACCCGAAGAGCAATCGTAGCCTACAGGTTGAAGCTCTGGCGTTCCATCAGGATTAGTAACAGGTACATCACGTAAACCAGGTAATGGTATACGTGCCCAGTTAGCTGTTCGTAGTGATGCATTTGGCAAGGCTTCAAAGTTGGTTCTTGAGTAACCTGCTAAGAACTCCATTCTCAAGTCATCAGTCCACTCGTGGTTGATTGCTAAAGTGGCTACCTTGTTTTCTGTTTCGTTGCCAGATACATTCCGACCAAATGAACCCGAGCCGAAGCGATTGATCGATTTTACCAAAGTTCTGCTTTGTTCATTAATCGTCCACCAGTCTTCTTGAGGGTCCGTGAATAACAAACCTAAATGTGCTTGACGCTCAGGTACACCATCATCAAAAGTCCAGTTGTTGAGGTTTTGCCCGTCAGCCGAATTTAAATTTGGTATATTTGTACCGATAGAGTGAGAATCTTGATTAAAGGTCTGCTTTGAGTAGCTTAAGTCAAGCTGTATGTCAGTTGCATCGCCAAGAAGATATTGAAAACCTACTGTAGCCGTATCTCTATCGCGACTATTTACGAAGGTGTTAAAAGACCGACCATTTGCAACAATAACATCCTCTCCGCCTGCGACAATTTCGCCAGCTTCATTTCGTGCACCGCCCTCGCGCAATGGCACTACTAAGTATGGTGATAACCAATTACTGCCCAGCGAGTCGCGACGCGTATCTTGTGTTTCTTTAGATGCTGTAACAATGATACCAAGTGTATCGTCTAAGAATTTATCTGAAAACGAACCTGAAAATTTAAAATTGTTCTTTTCAGCATAATCGTTATATCGACCTTGTATTTCAACTGAGCGTCGGTCTTTATCTACATTTAGTGGTTTAAATGTTTTAAGAATTACGTTAGCGCCTAATGATCCTTCATCTTGGTCAGCGGAGGCAGTTTTTTGTACTGTAATAGCTGATAAAATGTCTGCAGAGAATGTGCTTAAATCAACACTTTCATCTGAAACACTACCGTTACCACCCGCACCATTTATGCCTGATGTAAGAGCAACACCGTTAAGTGAGATAACATTTCGATCTGCACCTGCTCCCCGTATTGAAATGCGAGTACCCTCGCCATCTGCTTCTTGTACCGTTACACCGGTTATCCTCGAAAGTGCATCTGCGATGTTTTGGTCGGTTGTTTTACCGATGTCTTCCGCAAAGACCGAGTCTTGCACACCATCAGCAAGGCGTTTGTCATTTAATGAACGTAATAGGCTACCTCGGTAGCCGGTGACGTTAATTATTTCTGTTTCGTCTTCTTCTGCTTTTACCTTTGCAGCGCCAGTAACTTCCGTTACTTCCTCTGGGCTTGGTTTTTGGTTAGCTTCCTGTGCGTATGCACTCGTGGCGGAAGCAGTGAACAAAATAGGCATCATCGCAATAACGATTGGCTTTAATTTGAAACTTGCAGTCATATAGCTGTTCTCCAGTCAGTTACAAGCAATCAGAGATTTCCTTAGTTGACTGCGAGCCAGTAAAAAAATCTGTGGTTGTATATAAATCTTTAATTTTATATTTAATTTATGGTATAGACTGGAAATACATTTGTAAACAAAAAATTAACACTTTTTAAAAATCATGTGATCCTTTCTAAGACTTTAGCATAGAGTGCGGGTATTAATGGCTTGCAGACCTGCAGGTTGGCAGGCCTCTCATGTGTTAAATGTTATTGGAGTGTTAGTAAAAATGTTCGCTTTGAAAGGAGATGCTAGGCTGAACGGAGTTCCTCAAGAATGTGGTCATGTGTTGGATAATGTTTTGCGCTTACTTCGACAAAGTTTTTAATCTTATTCATGTCTATTTTGAGCGGTTCTGGCAATTGATCGATATTTTCAAAACTGTCAGGGAAATTGCCTTTTCCTGCTAATAAACAAAGCCATGATTCTGCGCTAAACAGTTGTAAACTAACGCCGTCTTCATCAAGTACCTTGGGCACATTTTCGCCATCATGCCATGCTTTAATAATGCGTTTTAAGCGGTCAGATGGCTGGTGGCTTCGTACATCAATCCAATACTGCGTATCATTACGATTGCTAGCAAGGTAGTGTAATTCGATGTAGTCTTTTACGCACATCAGCCGCTTATGCAGCTTTTCATTATACAAATCTCTATTTTCAAATATGAAATTTTCAGTGTTAATTGCGTCTACAAAATCCGTGACTGATTGAGTGGCAAAATGCAGAGCAGTGGCTTCTAGCGGTTCAATAAAGCTCTGAGCTAAGCCAATTGCTACGCAGTTTTTCTCCCAGCCTTTAGTGTATCCACCAACTCGCATCTTCAGGTGTTTGGCGGGTATATCGTCTGGCAGTCCTAAATGTGTTCTCAGCTCAGCTTCAGCTTGCTCGGCATTGATGTGTTTGCTGCTATACACATAGCCATTACCAAAGCGATTAGTTAATGGAATTCGCCATGCCCACCCTGCACTTAGTGCCGTTGATAGAGTGAGGTTGGGTGTTTTATCTTCCATAGGCGTGCCTATTGTCACAGCCGAGTCGTTTAATAGACTTTTCGAGAAACTATCGTAAGGTACACCCAGTGTCTGGCCTAATATCATAGATTTAAACCCGGTGCAGTCTACAAAAAAGTCAGCCTCAAATGATTCACCAGTATCAGACACGACTGACTTAATGCTGCCGTCTTCAGCTTGTTTTATATTGTTAATAGTCGCTATGTGGTGAGTTACTCCCCATTCTATGGCTTTCGTTTTTAAGAATGTTGCGAGTAGTCCTGCATCAAAATGATAGGCATAGGCGGTATCAAACGGGTAATTTTTAGGCGCAATCGGCGCTTTATTCTTGGTCGCTAATTCGCTAGCAAGTAAAAATTGGTCTGGGTGCGCGTGCACATTATATCCACGATGTTTTAAACTAATGTTTTGCATAAACTCGTGTTGATAATAACTATCGAGTTCTGAATAGAATGGGTGGAAATAGCTTTTATAATCTTTTTTAGCTGACCAGTTTGCGAATCTGATACCTGTTTTAAATGTGGCATTACAAGCTTTCATCCATTCTTCTGATGGGATTTCTAATTCACTAAAGAATTTTTTTATAGAAGGCGTTGTGCCTTCACCAACACCAATCGTGCCAATAACATCAGATTCAACAATATGTATATCAACGCCATGCTTTGCCCACATTTTTGCTAAGTAGCATACGCTGAGCCAACCTGCTGTGCCGCCACCCACAACGAGCAGTTTTTTAAAAGGAGGTAATTTATTCATAATTGATGTCCTATGATGCTTCGCGTGCAGCAGGGAAATTTAAACAACATCCGTCAAGTTTGCTTTTTACATCTTCGATATTATCTACAATACTTTTGTGATTACTGTGTTTTTGTAAATCGTCGAATGGATAATGTTCTAATCCTGAAAACAAACAATACCAAGCGTTCACGCCAACTGAGTCAAACACTGGGTCAGTTGTGAGGTCTTCAGCCCTAAGCCACTGCATAAAGATATTTTGCACCAGCGGGTGAATATTTTTTATATCTTTGGGAGTTTGCCAATAAGCGGTGTCTCGTCGATTATTTAGCAGTACTAAAGTATGCGCAAATGCGTGCAAGAATATGTGATATGTTTTTACCCGGCTATTAAATTGCTCAATCGCTTCTGTTATGGCTTTATCTTGTTGTACACTCAAAAAGAAAGAATCGAGCGAGCTAAAACAAGCGCTAAGTTCATAGTCTTGTGTAATATGATTAGCGCCACTACTGGCACCTATCGCAATACAATTTTTAATCCAAGGCTGTTTAGCAATATGATCAGCACTTGCGACCAAGTTGATTTGTGCATCTGTTGGCAAATTATGCTTATGTATAAATGCACTAAATTCTTCGAGCGCTTGTTCGTCAGTACAAAATTGGCTACTAAAATAATGCCGATATTCGACATGTTTTAACGATGCATTTTTGTTTATCCATCCATTAGGTGTTGCAAAACTAGTTGTTTGCGTACTTACGCAACCTTCGTCGGTGACAAGTTGTAGATAGCGATCGTTGTTTCTTATCATGCCTGTATTTTCGTTGCCGTGGCCAATCATGTTGCTAATCAGCAATTGTTGCATATTAGTACAATCAAAAAAGTAATCGGCACAAAATACCTGATCGCCTGCATCAACACTGGTAATGTTTCCTTGTTTATCGCGAACCAAAGAGCTAAGAGAAAGTTTGGGAATACTGATGCCGTTTTTTATTGCGAGTTCGAATAAAATTGTAAACAGTGATTCAGTATCCATTTGATACTGATAATCAATATCAAATGGAAAGTCTTTACCTCGGGGTGATAAGTTTTTGGCAGCAAGCGCATTACAAAAGAAAAACTTGTCGATATCGAAGGGAATATCAAAATTTTGGCGTCGTATTTTACTCAGCTCAAACATAAGAGGCTCGTTTAGAGAATCCACCTCGCTCTTGTTCGGAATAAAGAATGCATTTTGTGACCAATCGACAAAATGCCTTGTCAGTTTGTAATTGGCATAACTTTTTGGCATCCAGTCAACTTCGGCTAAGTCAAATTGTGACAACAACTCGGTGAGTTGCTTTGTGGCAACAATCACCCGCTTGTTCTGATTGTTATCTTGCTCGCCAATGATTGTGATTCGCAGATTGTTTTTTTTGTAGTAGTTGTGCAAGGCTAATGCAGTAATTAAGCCTTCTATATTTAGGCCTGCGATAACAACTGACTCAGGAATTGGTAACACGTAAACTTTCCATATTGATAATAATTAACATTTTGCAAACATTTGCTTTGCACCAGAATAACGAGTATTTTAAATGCATTCAATAGATAAAAAGCGTTTTGTACAGATAAAAACTGTAAACATTAGGTGAAACAACAAACTAGAGTTGAACAACGCTTTTTGAAGTTAGTAAAGTGCAGCTAGTAAAATTAATAGACGTAAAACATGGTTAGTAAAAATCTGAAAAAACAACGAATAGTCATTGTGGGTGGCGGTACTTCAGGATGGATAACGGCCGCCATTTTGGCTAAAGGCTTATCTTCTGCACAATACGAAATAGAGCTAATAGAAAGCAAAGAAATTCCCACAATTGGCGTTGGCGAGGCGACGATCCCCTCAATCGTTCTTTTGCTAGATTATTTAGAAATAGATCGCTTCACGTTTTTGTCCAAAGTTAATGGTACCTGCAAATATGGTATCCATTTCGATGGCTGGGCAGAAAAAAATAAAGCATATATGCATGCTTTTGGTTCGTTAGGTGCCCATGTACAAGACATGAGTTTTGCGCAACTGTGGCTAGGAAGTGCCGATTCGTTAAATCTTAATAACCTGAATGCCTTTGCCCCTACAGCGATAGCTGCTTATCAGAATAAATTTAATCCGCCTGTGGCGCTGCCCAAGGGCGCTAACCCTAATCATTTTTATCCGCTGTCTGATTTGCACTATGCCTTCCAATTTGATGCTGGATTGTTAGTGACACAATTATCGCGTTTTGCAAAAGACAAAGGCGTAATCCACACGATAGACAAAGTTAAACGTGTCAATAATAACAAAGCGGGTGATATTTCAAGCCTTAGTCTGGTGAAACAAGGAAACCGCAGCGGTGACTTGTTTGTTGACTGTTCAGGTATGGCGGGGGTGTTGAATCAACGACATTTTAAATGCGAATATCTAGATTGGAGTAATTATTTACCGTGTGACTCTGCAATTCCAATGCAGACGGGCAAGCTTGATCCTTTGCCGCCATATACAAAATCAATCGCCATGAACGCAGGCTGGCGCTGGCAAATCCCGCTTCGCACCCGCACAGGAAATGGTTATGTGTTTTCAAGCCAGTTTATAGATGACAATGCAGCGATTGACGAATTTACCAAGTCTTTAAGTGGTCAAGAAATACTCACTGAGCCACGTGTTATAAAATTTAAAACTGGCTGCCTTAAAACCCCTTGGTATAAAAATTCGGTTGCGATAGGCTTGTCGAGTGGTTTCTTTGAACCACTTGAATCCACCAGTATTCATCTAATCCATAAGTTCGCTGTAGAGTTAAGAGAAGCGCTAATTAGCAACAATACAAGAGAACAAGAAGTACGTGCGTTTAACAAAATGTTTATTGATACGGGTATTCAGATTCGAGATTTTTTAGTGACGCATTATCATGTGACTCGACGAGACGATAGCGAGTTCTGGAGGCACTGCCAAACAATGCCAATTCCAGAAACCTTGCAGGCACATTTAGAAGAATTTAGAAATACCGGCTACATTAGCTTGGATGAAACAAGTCTGTTTAGTTATGAAAGTTATCTTCAAGTACTTGTTGGACAACAATACCTGGCCAGTTACAAAAATTTGCGTTCATCTAAGCTTAACCCTCAAGGCGCAAAGGCATTTTTAGACAATGTGCACAATGCAATTATCAATGAGGTATCAAAACTAGAACCTCACGATAATTTCTTGAAAAAGATAAGTGCGTAATCACACCTTTCGTAATGTTGGATAGTTTATTGTTCGCTCGTGTTGGTAACATATCGGCGCCAAAATGCATCGACGCTATTCGCTTTGTTGCCAATATCAAATATCCACCAAATTTCGACGCAATCAGAATAATCAATACCATCGTCTTTCATCCAAGACCAGTCATAAGGAACACCGTCTGGATATACGCGGTCAATAACTCGGTCGGCTTCCTTCCATAGCTGCTGCGCCTTAGCGTTAGGTGAGGATTTTGCTAGCGATATCCACTTTTTATCTTGTGCTCTGAATCTTGGTGTACTGTAAGGACCGCGATCACCCCATTGTTCACTAAAGTCGGCATTTCCATCATCGATAGAAAAGTAACGAGTTTTTTGTTTTACATAAGCAAGATCGGTATCTGTCGTTTGATCTTCGTTCCACTGGCTGTGCTGTACAACAAACACCTTGTTTTTTACGGTCTCCTCGCCAACATTTTTTATGACCTCTGCCACCCAGTCGGCAGTAATATCTGACTGTCCAGCTTCTTGTACCCAAACGCTACCGCCGTCTTTTAATATTGGGATCACTCTGTTTGTGATTGTTTGAACAGAAGTGTTCCAATCGGCATCAGCATCGGTCCAATTTTTGCCAAAAGCTAAGGCAAATAATTTATCAGAATCTATAAAATTACCGTTTTGCTTCCCAATAGCGCCCGCCACTGCAAAAAAATTGACATCTTCTAAGTCTTTATGCAGCAGCATAGAGCCAAGTGCAGCTTGAGCGTGTATGTCGTCGGGATCGGGTTTACTGTCAAATTGAGCAATGAGAATATCTTTATCTTTATCAAAAAAAGGACGAGATTCGGCCTGTGATAAAGAAGGTAAAGTTATCATTAAAATCATAGATAAAAAGCTATATGTAAATATATTTTTCATGATTGGTCTCGTAGAATATGTGCAACCATTGTAACTCGTCCATTTTAAACAGCAATGAAAATTATCAAACCTAGGTTAGGCCCGGGAAGATAGACACAAGCGGCGAAAGCAATTACCTAACGTTTTGGGTGGCATAAGCATTGATTATGCTGTTTTTTAGGGCGTATCGACACTGCGAGAAATCAATTCTGGCGAAGAGTCGGCTATACTGTCGACAGGGTATATCTAGGCTTGTAATTATCGCTTTAGGCAAGAATCAATTTACGCTACTATAAGTATAATATTTATATTTAACTTAACTAATTCACTTGCAATGAATGCTGTAGCATTTTGGGAATACCTATGTTTCGTCTTGTTTTATTATGCATATCAATGACCTTTTTAATCGTTGGCTGCAGTTCAAAGCAACTAACTAATGAAGATATTGACATTGATAAGCTCATTAGCCAAAGCGCGCAAGCATCGAGCGCTGTTTCAAACAAAAAATACAACATTCTCTACATTATGACCGACGACCATGCCGCTCATGCTGTCGGTAACTATGGGGGACGCTTAGCGGCAGTTGATCCTACGCCAAATATCGACAAGTTAGCTAGCGAGGGCATTCAGTTTAACAATGTATTTGTGACCAATTCTATTTGTACACCTAGCCGAGCAACAATACTAACCGGGCAATATAGCCAGACAAATGGGGTGTTGGATTTACGGGGTAAAATTGAACAAGATCAACAGCATTTGCCTCGTTTGTTAAATGAGCGTGGTTACGACACGGCGGTTATTGGTAAATGGCATCTAAAAGCCGAACCTGCCGAGTTTGATTACTATCAAGTACTAGAATTACAAGGCAAATATTTTGACCCGGTCTTCAGAGTTAGGGGCGAACAAGCTTGGCCTCAAAACGAGACCCGGTATCAAGGGCACTCTTCTGATGTTGTCACCGACATCTCAATCAATTGGTTGAAGAGCCGTAGTAGCGACAAGCCATTTTTTTTGATGCATCAGTTTAAAGCACCACATGACTATTTTGAGTACGCGCCTCGCTATGAAAGCTACCTTGCGGATGTTGTAGTCCCCGAACCTAGCGATCTGTACAGTCGCCCTGATAGTTTTGGTTCAGTCGCAACGAGAGGAAAAAACAAAGAGCTCGACAATATTATTGGTACTTCAGTATCTAGAAGGCATTTACGCAGAAGCCTAGGCATAGATTTGGGCATAGACCCTACTTTGAGTGAAAAAGAATTTACGCGTCAGGCTTACCAAACTTATGTAAAAGCTTACTTAAGATGCGTTAAGGGAGTAGATGACAATATTGCTCGTTTATTACAAACGCTAAAAGACGAGGGTTTGTACGACAATACCATTGTCATTTATACATCTGATCAAGGCATGATGATTGGTGAACACGATTTGCAAGACAAGCGCTGGATTCACGATCCGTCGATAAAAATGCCATTTATAGTTCATCATCCAGATATGCCGCAAAAAGGCATTCAAAATAACGAACTTATTAATAACACTGATTTTGCGCCTTTTATACTTGACCTAGCAGGTATAAAGGCACCCGCATTCATGCATGGCAGGAGTTTTAAACCTGCGCTTTATGATGAGCCATTAGAGCAATGGCGAAGCGCCACGTATTATCGATATTGGACACACAGAGCATATCATGATGTTCCTGCAAATTTTGGCGTACGCAGCAAAGAGTATAAGTTGGTGTTTTATTACGGAGCAAATCATATGACTAGTCCGTTCCCTTTTTATGATTGGAAATGGCTCAGAAAAACAGGCAAGGCTAACAATGCTATAAATACGCCGGTTGCTTGGGAGTTTTATGATTTAACTAATGACCCAGAAGAACTGGTAAACCGATATTCAGATATTCGGTATCAGAGTGTGATTGCTGACTTAAAAAATGAAATGCGCAATCAACGAAAGCGCTATAACGAAACCGATAAAGACTACCCGCACTTGCAAAAAATCATTGATGCTCATTGGCAGCAAGTTAAATACAACTAATGATATATCAAACACTACTATCGTCGGACACCTTTATGGATGCTGCATCCTTTATAGCCGCTACACCCTTTATGGCCGCTACGCTAGCAAATCGAAATCGATTGCTTAATAAAACTATAGAGTGACACCACTTTTCCAAATGGCAATCTCTCGATTGTCGTTGATTTCGTTTTTGGTTTTTTGGCCTGAAGCAATCGCAATAATTTGTTTAAAAAGGCGATCTGCACATTCATCTATACTGGTTTTAGAATCGACAATAATGCCAGCGTTAAAGTCTATCCAATGAGATTTAAACTCTGCAATTTCACTATTTGACGAAATTTTTAGCGTAGGAACAGGAAACCCAAGCGGTGTGCCGCGACCCGTCGTAAACAGCACGATATTCGCTCCCGCAGCTGCTAAGGCAGTAGACGATACAGCATCGTTACCAGGGCTTTGCAGCAAGGTTAGACCTGGCCGTGTGCTGATGATTTCACCATATTCGATCACTTCACTTATTATTGCACTGCCGCCTTTTTGGATTGCGCCAATGGATTTTTCTTCTAAAGTCGTCAGCCCGCCTGCTTTATTGCCGGGGCTTGGGTTTTCGTATATCGGCTGATTATTGTTGATAAAGTACTGTTTAAAGTTGTTCACTAAGCTGACAATTTTGTCAAAAGTGTTTTTTGAATCAGCGCGATCCATTAAAATTTGTTCGGCACCAAACATTTCAGGTGTTTCGGTCAAGATGACTTTGCCGCCATATTGAGTCAGTTTGTCGGTAATTCGGCCCACTAAGGGGTTTGCCGTTAGGCCACTAAAACCGTCTGAACCACCGCACTTCATACCCAATACTAGGCGAGAAATAGGCACTGTTTGCCTTTTATCCTTTGCCATCACTTTCAATAAATCCGCAATGCATTCCATGCCTTGCTCTACCTCGTCACCAACTTGTTGAGTGTTAAAGTAGCGTACTCGTTCACTATTAATTTCTGGTGCGCTGGCTAACATATCTTTCAATTGATTGTTTTCGCAGCCCAAACCAATGACTAATACGCCGCCAGCATTAGGGTTTTGCATTAAACTGGCAAGTAGATTGCGCGTGTTTGACAAGTCATCACCTAGTTGTGAGCAACCAAAAGGGTGCGTGTTGGCAATAAAGTCATCTGCCTGTCCATCAAACTTTATTCTGCATTTTAAAGCTATACGCTGCGCCGCATTATTTACACAGCCCACCGTGTTGATTATCCAGACTTCGTTGCGAATACCCACTTTGCCGTTTTCTCGAACGTAACCCTCAAAAGTAAGATCGGTTTCAACGGCTGGGACGGCATTTGGCTCTTCACTATAATGGTAGGTTTCACCACCAACCAATTTAGTTTTTAAATTATGGCTGTGTACATGCTCGCCGCATAAAATATCTTGCGTCGTTTTACCTATCGAAAAACCGTATTTAGAAATTGTTTCTGCAGCCTTAATATCTTGCAACGCAAATTTATGACCTTTAGGAATATCTTCTTTTACGGTAAGAGTTATATCATCAAGCATGACACTAGTGCCCTTGCTGATGGGAAGCAAACTCACGCCGACATTGTCTTTGGGGTGCACGCGAAGCGCTAGTTTGTCGCTAGTTTTCTTAGACGTAGTTACAGATTTAGCGTCAACCGACATACTAGCCGTGTCACTTGAAGGCGAAGTGGGGTTGTTGCTGGCATTTTGTTTGCTCGTAGTCACATTTTTTACCATTACTAGTTGCTCATATAAAAATATATATTTATATATAAATATAAAGTTCAGCTTTAAGCTTACCCGATTTTCAAAAATATTTCTTGGTAAATTCTCGACAAAGTCTATTTTAAAGGGTAAATTACAGAGGTTGTTAATAAAATGATAATAATATATTTTCTTGTTAATTTATATATAAATGTTGAAATTGAAATTAAACGATGGCTTCAGAAATAAAGTGCTAGAAAGCGATGATACATTTCTTACCATTAACGGAAAATACAGAGTTTACGCCAATATCTAATGGAAGAAAGTATGAGCACTGAAGTAGAAACAGCCTCCGAACCAACGCCAACGGCAGCAAATGGTAAGCCTGCCATTTTAGAGAAGAAATACTTTCTCGCATTTTTATTAGTTGCTTCATTATTCCCGTTATGGGGTTTTGCTAATGATGTGACTAATCCGTTAGTAAAAGCATTTAAAGATATTTTTTTAATATCCAATGCGCAAAGTAGCCTTGTACAATTCGCGTTTTATTTAGGTTACGGAATTATGGCTATTCCTGCAGCCATTTTTATTCGTAAATTTTCATATAAGTCAGGCATTTTATTAGGGCTTGCATTGTATGCTACCGGCGCAACTTTGTTTATCCCAGCATCTATCTATATGGAATTTACATATTTTCTAGCGGCATTGTGGATCTTAACCTGTGGTCTTGCTTTGCTCGAAACAACCGCTAATCCGTATGTATTGTCGATGGGAAATCCGGCTACATCAACACAGCGCTTAAACCTTGCGCAGGCATTTAATCCGATTGGCTCGTTAACCGGCATGATGGTCGCATCAAATTATATTCTCGGCGAATTAAAGGTCGAAGCGTTTCGACAAAGTGAAAAAGAGGCTAATCCTGAATACGCGAATATGTTGCCATCAGAAGTGGATGGTAAATTAACGCAAGCTTTGCAAGACTTCGCGGTCAATAATCCCGTTGACCACCAAGCCATGCAAGCCGCTGACCTACTAACTGTTAGGGGTCCCTATGTCGCCATTGCGGTGGTGGTAGCAATTCTGTTTTTAGTCTTTCTATTTACCAAGTTGCCGCGCACCATTTCGCACGACAACCCTCTAACCGTCAGCGAATTAAAAGCAACGTTTCTACGTCTTATTCGCAACAAACGTTATGTTGAAGGCGTTATTGCACAGGCGTTTTACGTGGGTGCTCAAATCATGTGTTGGACGTTTATCATTCATTACGGCATGACCGTGGTGGGCTTAAGTGCTGCGCAAGCGCAGCAATATAATATTATTGCCATGAGTATATTCTTAGCCAGCCGTTTTATATGTACGTTCTTACTAGGCTTCGTTAAACCTGGGCAATTGCTTATGGTGCTATCTGTTGCAGGCATTGCTTTAATGCTAGGTACTATTTTTGTTGGTGGCACACTAGGGTTGTACTGCTTAATTGCGACATCTGCATGCATGTCCTTAATGTTCCCAACTATTTATGGTATTGCGCTAAAAGATATGGGTGATGATGCGAGCTTAGCATCAGCAGGACTTGTAATGGCAATAGTGGGCGGTGCCTTGATGCCACCTCTGCAGGGCGCAATGATTGATGGTGGTTCGATTATTGGCAATATACCATCTGTGCAGACCTCGTTTGTACTGCCTTTAATTTGTTTCGCTGTAATTTGTATATTTGGTTATAGAGCTTACAAAGTGCATCAAAATTAGCATCAATGTATGCCGACTGATACCCACAGGATAATTTACGTGTATAAACGCTCGCTTTTAGTGCCCAATATCGCGCTGCGCATGGTATTGATATTGGTTATCACTTCATCTTTATTATCTTGTGTTGCTCGGTTTAAAGATGAGCCTAAAGATGCATTTAACCAAGACGCATTCATGCTCAACGAGACTTGGACGCCGCTACTAGATAATAATCTTAGTCTTTGGGAGGTTTGGCTTGGCGTGCCTCATACATCGGTAACAGGTTTGCCAAGTTCGACCTATAAAGATCACAATTTACACCGACAAGGTGATGCGAGTGAAGCGCTAGGATTAGATGCAGATATCAAAAACGTTTTCAGTATAGTACAAGAAAACTCAGAAACAATACTCGTGGTGACGGGTGAGATATATGGCGGCTTAACGTCTCGTTTTTCTATGGAAAATTATCACTTGTCGATGCAGGTGAAGTGGGGTGAAAAGAAATGGGCGCCGCGACTCGATAAAAAACGGGATAGTGGTTTGCTTTTCCATTGCAAGGGTCCGCATGGTGCATTTTGGCGTGTATGGAAAGCCTGTCACGAATTGCAAATACAAGAAAAAGACTTTGGTGATTACATTCCGCTTGCTGGACCAAGAGGCGACATTCGTACCAATTCCAATTCTACGCACCAAACCTATGACCCAAATGGATCGCAAATACAGACGGTGACTGGTTATAGTCACGCTTCAAGTGAACCTGACTACGCCAACGGAGAATGGAATTTAGTCGAGTTGTACGCCTTTGATACAGAGGCTATTTTTGTTATCAATGGCGTGGTAGTCATGCATGTTAAAAATTCAAGAGATGCTCAAAACAATCCTTTACGTAGTGGGCAGATTCAGCTGCAATCAGAAGGCGCAGAAGTATTTTTTAAAGATCTCAAAGTGAGATCTATTTCATCATTTCCGCAAGCGATTCTGGTTGAAAGTTGAAATAAAAAGGCGGTAAATACTCAATATTTGCCACCTTTTTTGTGCAATCGAGTTAAAAGCTTGTTTTACGCTAACAATTGTTCCATTACTTTTCCGTGAACATCGGTCAATCTAAACCGTCTACCTTGATACTTATAGCTCAGTTTCTTGTGCTCAATACCCATTAGGTGGAAAAGTGTTGCTTGGAAGTCGTGCACATGCACTGGGTCTTTCACAATATTATAGCCAAACTCATCCGTTTCCCCATATACACCTGGTTTAATACCACCACCAGCCATCCACATACTAAAGCAGCCTGGGTGATGATCGCGACCATAATCAGTGTCGGTTAATTTACCTTGTGAATAGTTAGTCCGTCCAAACTCACCCCCCCAAATAACCAGGGTGTCGTCTAGTAAACCGCGCTGTTTTAAATCGGTCACTAGAGCTGCCGATGCTTGGTCCGTCTTTTTGCAGTTACTCTTCATGCCACCAGGTAAACCGCTATGATGATCCCACCCTTGATGATAAAGCTGCGTAAATTTCACGTTGCGTTCCGCTAACCTTCGAGCAAGTAGGCAGTTGGCGGCATAGGTGCCCGGTTTTCGCGAATCGGGACCATACATATCAAATACCCAATCTGGCTCATCAGAAAAATCGGTAACGTCAGGAATAGAGCTTTGCATGCGCTCGGCCATATCGTACTGAGCGACTCTTGATTTGATTTCGCTGTCGTGCCACTGCTCATGTTGTATATTCTGCAGCTTTCTAAAGCCGGCCATTAATTGCTTACGGTCAATGCCAGACATGCCTGGTGGATTGTTCAAGTACAATACTGGGTTATCGCCTGCTCTAAATTGTACTCCTTGATGGATAGATGGTAAAAATCCATTGCCCCATAGCCTTGCATATAGTGGTTGTCCGCCAGCGTTGCTCGAAACCATAACAATAAACGGGGGGAGGTTAGGATTATCCGAGCCTAAACCATAGCTAACCCATGCACCAATACTTGGCCGTCCAGCAATTGGGAAACCCGTTTGTAAAAAGGTGATGGCGGGATCGTGGTTAATTGCGTCGGTGTGCATTGACTTAACGATACATAAATCATCTACAATCTTTGACGTGTAAGGCAATAACTCACTTACCCAAGCGCCGGTTTCGCCATATTGTTTAAAATCAAATATAGAACGCGCTAGAGGCAAAGAAGATTGCTGTGCGCTCATGCCGGTTAGTACTTGTTCGCCTCTGACTTCAGCTGGAAGCTGTTGACCATGGCGCTTTGCAAGGGTCGGCTTATAGTCAAATGTTTCGAGTTGCGACGGCCCGCCGCTTTGAAATAAATAAATAACGCGCTTTGCTTTAGCCGGTATATGCGTTGCACCCAAATGCCCATTTAAAACAGGGCCTAAGTCTTGAGCTTGACCAAATTCAGGCATATTGGCCAATGCACTGTGGCTCATTCCCGCCATAGAAGCCGCCCCAAAACCTGCCAGTGAACGTTTTAAGAAGTCTCGTCTATTCATAATGCTAATGCTCCTTAACGTTTAATGACGCTAGCGTCGTGGTTGATTAGTAAGTTGGTCACTGAGCTTAAAGCTGCCAGTTGCATCATATCAAGCGAATCATCTACCGGTGCCTCTCCTACGCTTAAAAAACTATTCGCCTTATTTGGATCGGCACTAAAGTTAGTCTTTATGTCGGTATACATCTGCTTAATAATCTCTAGTTCTTCTTGATTAGGGTAGCGGCTTGTTAAGATCCGATAAATATTTGTGACTTGTTGGTCGAGCTCGCTTGTATTGAGTAGTGTATTTTGGGCAAGCACTCTCGCGGCTTCTATGATTTGCGGATCATTGAGTAAGGCTAAGGCTTGCAAAGGTGTGCTTGTTTCTTGACGAACACCAACGCTGTGCGCACGAGACGGGGCGTCAAAGGCCATCATATTGGGTGGCGGCGCACTGCGCTTATAAATGGTATACATGGAGCGCCTATAGAGTTCTTCACCGTCACCGCGCACATAGTCTTTGTTATTCATCTTCCATATGCCCTCTGGCTGATACGGTCGAACGCTCTTGCCGCCAATCTTGTTCACCAATAGACCGCTAGACGCTAGTGCATTATCTCTTATCATCTCCGCCGATAAACGCGCGCTTGGTCCGCGAGCAAGCCATACGTTTTCTGGATCTATTTCTAGTAATAAGTCAGATGCCATAGAAGACTGTTGGTAAGTGCTTGAGCTTACCATTAGACGAATAAGGTCTTTTACATCCCAACCATTATCTACAAAATAACGTGCTAAATAGTCAAGTAACTCTGGATGGCTTGGCAGGCTGCCCTGATTTCCAAAATCTTCAGGTGTATTGACTAAGCCTCTACCAAATAACATTTGCCAATATCTATTCACAATTACCCGAGGGACAAGTGGATGGTCACTTGCAGTAAGCCAATTGGCTAGACCCACACGGTTTTTAGGCCAACTTTCATCAAATGGATAGATACGTTCTGGCACGCCTGGACCCACCGGTTCACCATGAGAAGCATAACTGCCTCTTATCAGCACGTATGCTTGGCGCGGCTCGTCCCGCTCATCCATCACCATGATCTCTTGGATTTGCTCGGCTAAGCTGTTTTGCTCACGTCGTAGTTTTGTGATTTTTTCTTGCTGTTTGGCATAGCTTTGATTAAAGGCTTTGTTGTAAAAAGCCAAGGCTTGCTCTGGTTCATTCGGGACAATTGCATCACCACGCACTGCAGCCGCGATCTCGATTGCATTAAGGTCGCGTTTGTAGACCATTAAGTTGTCAACCAAAGTATCTGCAAGGCCACTACTGCGCCACCTCGCACCGACTTTAAGCCCGATTTCTTTTAATACGCCTTTGTCATTATGTTTAATTTCTTTGTAAAGATTGTCGTTGACCGTTTCCATATCAAGCGCTTCGCCATTGATATAAAAGCTAAGACCACTTGCTTTTGATGATCCATCGTATGTCATTGCTACGTTTTGCCATACCTCGCGTGTGACAGGTTCTCTAGATTTCAAAACAATAGCATTGTATGGATAGGTATGTGCCAATCGCACTTTCCAATGGTCGTCTTCAATACTGACATCAAAGCCTTTAAAATTATATAAAACTGCCGCTTTGTTATAGTGAAACAACACGCCATCTGCGCTTGAGTTGGCAATATTTGTATCGATTGCTACGGTAAATTGACTTGCGCGTTCAAAGTCGTTTATGGCAGGAAAATAAAGGGCGTCGTCACCATTTAGTTTTACAGCATTGCGTCCATTATCAGACACGTGTTCTACTTCTGGGCCATCGGTTTTGTTAAGTTCAGAGCCAAACAGTACTTTGCCTGATTGCTCTGGATTCACTTTGTTAGCAATGTTCTGCGTACTGTCTTTTTTGTCGAAAGGATAATAAGCGCGCACTAAGCGATTGTTTGGCTCAACTTTACTGCCTTTGTTTTGTTTAAACCATTCTATAAATTCAGCGTTGTTACTGCTATTACTCGCAATCATATCGCGAGTTAATTCAGCAAGTGTTTTATCGAGTTTAGCCAAAGCTTGCTCTTCTTCTTTCGAAGGCAATAGTAAGGTGGGTACAGGCATGTCATTCGGGTCGTACGATATTTGTCCAGATTCATCAATATTGTTAAAAAACGCCGTTGTTGCGTAATAGTCTTTGGCTGAAATTGGGTCATATTTATGGTCATGACACTGTGCGCAATGCATAGTCAAGCCCATCAGCCCAGTCCCGATTGTTTGCACCCGGTCTTTGACATATTCGACTCTAAACTCTTCATTTACAATGCCGCCTTCTCCGTTTTGAGCATGTATACGGTTAAAAGCAGTTGCAATGAGTTGGTCTTTGCTTGGTTTTTCTAACAAATCTCCCGCGACTTGCCAGCGAATAAACTCGTCAAAAGACTGATTTTGATTAAATGCATTGATCACCCAGTCTCGGTATGGCGACATGTCGCGATAAAAATCGGTGCTGTAGCCGTGGGTGTCTGCATAACGCGCAACATCTAACCACTCAGTGGCCATGCGTTCACCGTATGAGTCAGAGTCTAGTAAGCTATCAACTAGCTCTCTAAATGCTTCATCGCTGTCATTATTTACAAAGCGGTCAATTTGCTCAAGGCTTGGCGGTAAACCGGTTAAATCAAAAGTTACTCGTCGAACAAGTGTTTCTTTGTCAGCTTGTTGTTGGCTCTCTACGCCCAGTTCTTCGTGCTTTTTGGCAATGAAATAGTCTATTTCGTTACTTGCCCAAGTGTCTTTCCCGATTACCGGTAGGCTTGGCGTGCTCGGAGAAATAAAGGCCCAATGCTTTTTGTACTGGGCCCCTTGTTCTATCCACTTAGCAAGTATTGCTTTGTCATAATCCGATAAGACTAAATTAGACTCTGGTGGCGGCATGACAGAATTTTCATCTTCGGAGTAAAGTCGCTTAACCATTTCGCTAAGTTCAGGCGAACCCGGCACAAGTGCATGTAAACCACTGTCAGTCATATGCTCTGTTGCCGTAGCGAAATTGGATAGATTCAACCCTGCTTTGTTGTTTTCAATATCCGGCCCGTGACACAAGTAACAAGTGTCAGATAATATTGGTTTAACATGAAAGTTGAAATCGACGGTTTCAGGAAGTTGCAAATCAACTTGTTCATTAGTGTTCGAAACTTGTATATCACTAGAATCTTGGCTACACGCACCAAGCAGCAAAATACCGATGATGGCCGTTGTTCCCATGACTAACTTGCTTAGTTTGGACTGAGCATGTTGTTGTATCGGATGTTTAAAAAATGAAGAGTTAGTCTTATGTATGGTCATTTTATACACGCTCTAGTTTGATAGGGTAAGCTTGGTTGGCATTCCACTGACCAACATATAAGCTGTCGTCTTCATCAACACAAACACTGTGGCAATGATTGAAGACATCATAATTTGATGCCATTTTTTGTAGCTTGCCATCGACATATTTAGGTTCAGTGCCACCTGGGTTAGACACGACTTTGTTGTGTTTATCAACAATAGTAATAAACCCAGAGTTAGGGGCGCGACCGTCTACATGTGACCAGCAAACGGGGGCATAAAAATGCTCACCTTTAAAAATTGGTCCGCCAACGTATGCGCCGTTTAGATCTAGTTCTCCTAAATACTTGCCGTCTAGGCTAAATTTTTTGAGTTTTTGCTCAGCACGTGAACTCACCAAAAGGTGGTGATTGTCAGCTTCACGTGTGTCTACCGAGATACCATGAGTCGTACTTAAATTTAGGGTTTTGTCGGTATTTTTGTGTCCACCCCAATGGCGAATGTATTTTCCGTTGCTATCGTAGTGAATGACGTAGTCGGACCCATAGCCATCGGTGACATATAAATCACCATTTGGCGCAATGGTGATGTCGGTAGGTTGAAAGCGCATATCGGGTGTATAAATTCCATATGTAACAGGATGGCCGATAGTAAATACTAACTTACCGTCTAAAGTCAGTTTTGAAATGAAACCGCTCTGGCGATACCACTTATTTTCCCATTTGTTGTCAGGGCGTTTACGATCTAATACCCAGCCACAATCCACTACGTACAAGAAGTCTTCACCGTTTTCTCGCGAGACTTTTATCGAATGAGCGCCAGGATATTGGGTACCCCATGCGTCCAAAAGCTTGCCATCTTTATTGTAAATAACAAAATTATTCACATCAGAATCAGTGAATAAAATGATTCGGCCTTTAGAATCGATATCTAAGCCATGACAATTTTCGACAGGGACTTTACCACGATCTAAATCACCCCAAAAAGCATTTACTTTATAGGTAAACTCACCGTGGCCTACTATTTTCCCATGGCCTAGACGAGCGGTCTTTGGCGGAGGCTTTTTTTCTGGGTCATGCGCATATGCAGGCATCATTGCCGCTGTTGCACCAATACTTAAGCCCAAACCGAGTGACTGCTTAATAAAGCTTCTTTTGTCTCGGTTGATATGTCTATTCTTCATTGCATTACTCCGCAGTTTGATTAGTTGTCGCACTTGCTAACGGGCTGTCAGGTTTTGTCGACTCATTGACTGAGGCCATGCCTTGCCAAAATACTTGCACATTAGAATTTTGCTTAAATGCCTCAATTTTTTCTTGGCTAACATTACTAGCCCCTAAATAAACTTGCTCTAATGCAGGCATTTGGCTCAATACATCGAAAATCTGATCATCTACTTGTGTGCCGTATAAATTGAGATAACTTAATTTTGTGAGCTGATGAAGAAGCTGTAGATCTTCACTAGTGACATTGCTGTTGTCCATTCGTAAACGTTGCAGATTTATAAATTGACCTAATGAAGTAGTCACGGCTTCAGAGATAGGTGTTTTGGATAGGTTAAGATAGGCAACGTTTTGCGCAACGCTGCTAATTAAATCTTTGGCGCTTTGTTTAATTTCAGCACGCGATACTGATAAATCTAAATCAAGATAATTCATATCCTTCGCAATATGTTTTACGACAAAACCGGCGCGATGGAGGCCTTGAATTTGTTGCTCTGAAACGGCAGCGATGCTGTCGAACAATACCTCTCCCAAGCCAAGAATATTATGTAAAAGTGCGCTGTCGTCCTTATTAGTGACAAACTCATCGACAGTACCTTCAAATGGTGCGCCGTTATTTATCCACCATGCCATTAGCGCAACTTGATCAGCAGTGAAGGCTTTTTTACCTTCTGCGGGCATAAATTCTTTGTCTTCGTGGTCTAGCGTAATGCGCGTATAAAGCTCACTTTGAGATAGGTCTCCAGCGACTATCGCATCACCAGACTTACCGCCGGCGAGTATCCCTTGCATATGGGCTAAATTAAGACCGCCTTTCTGTTTGCTATCATTGTGGCAGCTAGAGCAAGTTTTGCTTAGTGTGGGTTGAATTAGGTCTTCAAATACCAGTGCTTCGTGCAAAGCGCTTATAGGTGGGCGCTCTTTGGCATGCGGTGGCAATCCAGCAATCACCCTGATGGGGTTAGGCGCATATTCGACTAAGTATGTTTCCCCATGTGTCATGTTGGCACCGTAATGCCCAGTGGCAAACAATAAAAACAATTGACTGCTGGCAAGTAGGCCGCCAAACCATTTGTGTTTTGTTGAGGTTTTTATTGCAGGTTGGCTAGAAGAAGCGTTGTTTGACGCGCCATTTGCATATACTCCAGTGTTAGTCTGTTTAAAATAGATCCAACAGACAAAGGCCGTGACAGCAAGTATTATTCCAAAGGTTCGATGAATAAATACTGCTTCAGGATTGTATCCGTCAGCTTGAGAGAGCATCCAACCAAGAATACATGCCGCCACTGCACTGAACGCCCCCCAAAACCAAACGGTGTTTAACAAAACAGAGCGCACAGCCTTTGGCTTATTGGAATACAGGTGATGCATTTCCAATAAAGCCGCCAACATAAGTATGCCGATTGGCAAATGCAAAACCAATACGTGAAAGCGTGCAAAAAACTGAAATAAATCCATGGTTCACATCTAATGATCTTAAGTCTTCCCATGTTATCTAATTGTTAACGAGTTATACATTGACAAAATTGATTAATATTTGTATGAAATTGATGTTTTATAGGTAAAAATCAAGTATGGTGTGAGGGCAGGGGGTATGTGTTTATCTAAAAATAATCCTTTTTAAATGGGGTAGGTAGGAATGTTTATGTATTTATTTACAAAATTATCACTATGTTAACTGACTTTTTTGAAACGGGCTCAGGTGGTTTTGTATGGAAAAACATACCGCCACACGAGATTATTAGCCGCATACAGTTTCATGTTTATGCGGCGTTTGATATGCAAGTAGGCACAGAGTGGCAAGGCAGTCAGTTTATTAACCACTATAACCGCATTTATTATGTAAAAAGTGGTGAAGCTGAGCTGATATTCAAAGATAAAGCAATAAGAATGCGCCCCGGCTATTGTTATTTAATACCCGCTTATCAATTGGTTTCACATTCTTGTTCAAAGGATCTACATTTTTTGTGGACTCACTTTCAAGCCAAGATTGACGCGAGTGTTGACTACTTCACACTTTATGCACAAGCATTAGAAATAAACGGTAATGAGCACCCAGAATTTACGTCTAGTTTTGAGAGCTTGGTAAAAATCATTGACGAACAATCAATAAGTTCTTATTTAGAGCGTAATCGTTTGTTGTTGACCTTACTGAATCCATTTATGAAGGAAATAGACAAAGATTCAAAACATGGTGCAAATGGCACACATCAAAAATTAAACACAAATCGTCACAAGGCTCTACTACCCTCGCTCTCTAAAATGAATCAAGACGTGACAAAAACAATCACCTTGAAACAGTTAGCTGAAATTGCCAAAATGTCACCAGAGCATTTTTCTCGCAAGTTTAAATCGGTGTTTAACGTTTCGCCAAAACGCTACATAATGCTCAAAAGAATCGGCTTAGCAAAACAACGTTTGCTAAGTAGCCACGATACGATTGAAAAAATTGCGATTGATTGTGGTTTTTGCGATATTTTTCATTTTTCTCGCACATTTAAACAAGAGTTAGGCATGCCGCCATCTGACTTTAAGCGAGAATATCGTATGAACGCTTTAGCTAAAGAATGACCAAGTCGTGTTGAAAACTATTGCGCGTTAATTCTCGCGGTTTGATTTTCAATTTTTACTAGCTCAAGCTGCATTTTTTTGACCACTTCCGGATATACTTCGGCAAGGTTCTTACGTTCACCAATGTCTGTGCTAAGGTCATATAGCTGTACTTCTTTCGATAATCCACTCTCTATCTTTTTATCGTTAGCTATCCATGGCATGTCGATTTCAGTTGGCGCGATATATTTCCACTGGTGATTTCGTAACGATAATGTATAAGACTCTTCCACGAGCCATTCTCTGCCTTTTACATCTGCATCTAGCCAAGCCTTCAGGTGATTTTCACTGTCTATTGCTTGAACTGGCTTTAGTGGAATCTTCAGAAGGGCGGCTATTGATGCATATATGTCTACTTGACTCATTAGACTATTGCTCACGCCTGGCTCTACTCGTGCTGGGTAGTGTAAAATGGTCGGGACGCGAGTCCCTCCTTCAAATGCACTATATTTTCCACCTCTAAAGGGACCCGCAGGAGAGTGACCAGCATTATCTAAAACCGCGCCGTCTTCGTAACCATCGTTCAGCACGGGTCCATTATCGCTCGTAAAAACAATAAGTGTATTGTCTAGCAAATTCAGAGACGAAAGATGTTTTGTGATTTGGCCAGTAATATAGTCCATTTGAATGATCGCATCACCACGAATGCCTAAATCACTTTTTCCAATGAACTTTTGAGCGGGTAAACGAGGGACATGAATATCGTGGAAGGAAAAAAACAAGAAGAAAGGATCTTGTTGATTACGAGATATAAAGTCGTTGGCTTTATCTGTAAAAACGGTGTAGAAAGATTCGTCATGCCACTGTGCCGACTGACCGCCTTGCATAAAACCAATTCTACTAATACCGTTAATAATTGAATCACTGTGTTGCGGATCTGCAAGCTGGCGCAATAATTCTGGATTTTCTCTTCCTGTCGGACGATTTCCAATTTTTTGTTCGTAACTGACATAAAGTGGGTCGTTTGCATCTAAATCGACCACATAGCCATCTTCCATGTAAACTGCTGGCACTCTATCGCCCGTCGCAGGAAGTAAAAAGCTATAGTCAAAACCTCGCTCGTTTGGCCCTGGGCTCACTCTCATATTCCAATCTACAGGACTATTGATATCTCCTAACCCTAAATGCCATTTACCAACAACAGCGGTTTTATATCCTTTGTCTTGAAGAATATTAGCAATTGTAGGTTTTTGCGGGTCAATAATTAACGCCGCATCACCTTTCAGTACAGCTGCATTGTTTCTGAAAGCGTATTCACCACTTAGTAAGGAATATCGCGAAGGTGTGCAAGTAGCTGAGCTACTATGTGCATCAGTAAAACGGATGCCACCGGCCGCTAGTTTATCAATGTTAGGCGTTTTTACAGCGCTCGCTCCATACGCGCCTATGTCTTGGTAGCCTAGATCATCTACGTAAAAAATAACGATATTCGGGCGCTCTAACTTTTGTGTACTAGTCTCATGCGCTGATTTATTATTGCAAGCCGATAGGCCTACACAACTCAATAAAAACAGAATAAAACTCAGTTGTTTTGCATTGCATAATTTATGTGTCAGCATAATCGAAGACTCGCTAAAGTTTTTTAATATATAGATAAAAAGACGCTTTATCTTTGCTTTTTGTACCCGCATTATCGCTATACCATGCACTTATTTTTTGTTTACCGGCGGCTAACGCAATAGTGGTTTTGCAGTGTGAGGCTCTACCATGAATTTTGACAACATGTTGCTTGCCATTAGCGTCTATCACGCAGTGTTTCTTTTGGACCGGGGTACCCGCCGGAATGTCATGGTAATAAGCTGAAACCTCATATTGACCATCGCTCGCAACGTCTATGTACCAAGGTAATGGTTGATACTCATGTTCTTTGGTTAGCCAATGAATGTAATCCCATTCAGGGGCCGGAGGCTGATGGCCAATAAACCACGGAACCTTTTGCCCCTCGGGCACTTCCATCCAATCCATGGCATTGAGTCTAGCTGGATTTTCTTGAGGAAAGCCAACCCCTATATAGCGGTCTTTAAAGCCAATTGATTGTGATCTTGCCCACCATGCTTGCTTACGAGATTTTAACTCTTTTAAAATGACTGGATGCTCGCTTATCACGTTTTCTTGTTGTTTTGGATCCAGCGCTAAATTGTAAAGCGCTTCTTTTCCATATTGCCTAATGTATCGCCAATCTTTATAAGCCACTACTGTAGGTCGCTCTATACTCGGTTGATCCACACGCTGGTTGGTCACAATAATACTGCGCTCTTCTAAGGCTTTTTTAGTGGCTAGTGCTTCGCTTTTAGTTGCTAGCGCTTCGCTTGGTGCGCTCGAGTCTGCGTGCATGTCAGCTATCAAAAGTGGGGCGACGCTTAGGCCTGAACCATCTTTAATATCATAATCAATACCGACTAAATCAAGCAAAGTAGGCATAACATCAAAATGGGCTGTTAAGTGTTCTACAGAATCAACCGTAAAGTTCCCATTTGGATAGTGCATCAAAAATGGCACTTTATGCCCACCTTCGTAAACCTCGACTTTGTGCCCGCGCAGGCCCCCATTGAGTTGCCATTGTGGATACCGCTCAGCCAAATCTTTATAGTCGTCATTAGGGCTAGTGTCTGCCTTAGTAATCCTGAGTGAAGTGCCGTTGTCGGTCATAAAGATAAAAATCGTGTTATCGAGATCTCCCTGCGAACGCAAAAATTGCTTCATGCCGCCGACTTGTTCATCTATGTAGGTGATCATGGCATAAAAACTAGCATGGGCACGAGACAAGCCTTGCTCTAAATAAGGCGTAATATATTCTTCAGGTGCCCTATACGGACCATGAGGAGCATTAAGGGGAATATAAGCAAAATAAGGTGAATTTGTATTGGCTTGCTTTTGCTGTTCTTTATGTTCACTTATAAAGTCTTTGGCTAAGTCAAACCATACCTTTGTGGCATAACCAGGATAGTATTTGGGGTCACCGTTATGGTAATAAGTATCGTCAAACTGAGTGTTTCCCCAATAGTCTGGCGTTTGACCAACGCCACCTCCACCATGGATAACGACTTCGTCAAAACCTTGATCTTGAGGGCGGTAAGGATAATTGTCGCCTAAATGCCACTTGCCAAAAATACCCGTTTTATAGCCGTTGTCGCCCAGGACTTCAGCTAATGTATCGTGTTCAGGCCCCAACATGTATCGTGCTAAAATTGTGTGCCAAACACCTGCGTGCAAAGAGTGTTTGCCGGTCAACAAAGAGGCGCGCGTGGGTGAGCAAGTAGGATCAACATGAAAATCATTAAAACTGATAGACTGCTGTGCAAGTTGATTGATGTTAGGTGTATCGATGATAGGGTTGTCGTTATAGCCTACATCCCCATAACCTTGATCATCGGTCAAAATCAATACAATGTTAGGCTTTGAATTGGATTGCATAGTTTGTGCACTTTGCTCGTTCTTTGATAATGACTCTGGGCCTCTAACAGTGTCATTGCTGCAACCACTAAGCATCGTTAATGCGCACAATATCGACATCGGTATCCAAACTAACTTTGTGAACATATTTCCTCTCAAACTATTCTTTGCCACTGATGATAAAACCATATTGATAGTCACCTGCAGGTATTTGATATTTTACTATAGGTGCCGCATTTGGACTCCACGAATCTATGCCACCAATACCGGCTTGTATTAAATCAATATTAACTGTAAAGCTGTCTGATTCTACCAAATCATATGTATGGGCAGCGGCTTGGATATTCTCTGCACTATGTTTCCAAACCGACATGCTTAGGTCTTGCAGACCAGTGACCATAAGCTCGTTTTGCTTATAATCAGACAATCGTAACCATTTAACGCCAGTTCGGTTGCTGCTCTCTTGCGGACGGGCGTATATGTAGTAGAAATCGTCAACGGTGCCTTCATATAGGTCGAGTTCAGCACCTTGATTACGATCTATATAGTTTTCAAAAGGACCTTTGCCAAAAAAAGCCATTCTTGAGAGACTATTGGTAACCGTCGTACTCATTCCTACTTTTAGTAAACTAGGCAAGCTTTCGTCAGCGGTCATAGATACATCTACTTGTAGAGTACCATCGGGCATAAATTGATATTGGGTTATTACCCTTAACTTATCTTCTTTGCCATGGACAGTGGTGATAACGTAGCTATTGTTTTGCGCTTTAGGCTCGAACGAGAGCAAGTCCAACGATTTTGACGCATCAAACCAGAACTTTTTACTGACGTGGGTTTTCCAGCCAATTCGGTCATTGTCGGTTTGAGGGCGACTAAAATTATGTTGCAATACTCCGTTAATTAGCTCAAGTCCGTTTTTTGTGAATGACGTCAAATATCCGTTTTGTGGGTCAAAGTTTGCGCTGGCATTGTTTGCAGATAAAACAAGGCTATTACTACTTTGCTCAACCTCTACAGCAGGTAAACTATTCACTCTTTTGTTTTCGGCCTTTTTGCTAAAGGGCAGTAAAAACGTTTCTTTTGCTAGTTCGTGACCACGTGCTGCCCATAGTTCGTCATCTTTAACATGCATACTAACTCGCAAATGATATTGGCTTCCAGCTTGTAGGTTTGGTTTTTTGAAAGGTACATTAATAGTGGCAGATTCGCTGGCCTTTATATCTTGTGGGTCTAATTCGCCCTGCTGAATGTCGATGCCGTCTTCAGACAATGACCAACGCAAGGTGTATTTGTTCATGTTGTCAAAAAAGTAGCGATTATGAACGTTGATATGGCCTGTTTTTAGGTTTTCTGCGCTAAATTTGGCAGGTTGAAAAACATACTTCGCTTCCCATAGGTGTGGTTTGGGTTTGCGATAAGAATCTAATACCCCGTTTAAACAGAAGTTGGAACTATTTGGTGTATCACCAAAGTCACCGCCATAAGCAATATAGGTGACACCATCTTCGTTTTGTGTTTCTAGACCTTGGTCAATCCAATCCCAAATGTAACCACCGATTAAGTTAGGCTCTTTGCGCACCATTTCCCAATACTCGGCTAAGTTCCCCAAAGAATTGCCCATGGCATGAGCGTATTCGCACATTAAGATTGGACGGTCGATAAAAGGACTATCTGCAAGGCCCTGCAAGTCTTCTAGTCTTGGGTACATGCGGCTAATAACATCAACAAATGCTGGATCATCTGGATTAGCAAGGGGAGTGTGCAATTGTGCTGTTTCTGCAGCAGTTAAGTAACGCTGGCTTTGTCCGACATAGTCAGGGTGAGTAGGATCACCTTGAGCGCCTTCATAATGGACAAAGCGAGTCGGATCCATATCCTTTAACCAACCCGCGATTGCTGCAAAGTTCGGCCCAGTGCCAGATTCATTGCCCATTGACCATGAAATGATAGACGGATGATTTTTGTCACGTTCTAGCATTCTGATTGCACGGTCAGTCATAGCATGATTCCATTCGGGTAAATTCGCCAATAAACCGCCCACACCATGCGACTCTATATTGGCTTCATCCATCACATATAGGCCATATTCGTCAGCTAATTCGTAAAAGTAACTGTCGTTTGGATAATGTGATGTACGTACCGAATTGAAGTTAAACTGCTTCATCAAAATGACGTCCTCTAACAAGTCATTTCGGCTTAGCGCTTTACCTTTCTTAACATCGTGATCGTGGCGATTTACACCGATTAATTCTACGCTGACCCCATTAATTAATAATTCACCCGCGTCATTGAATTTAACATCTCTAAAACCTACCCGTGTACTTCGTGTTTCTATTAGCTTGTTGTTAGTGTCATGTAGGCTTAGCACAAGTGTGTATAAATAGGGAGTTTCAGAGGTCCATAATTTGGGCTTATCGATTTTTGCGCTGATAAGACCGAAAGGGAAATTGTCTCGCTGAGGGTAAGCCAAACGGGTTAGTGTTTTTACGTCAACAGAAGCATCCTCTGTGAGAAGCTGTTTCCCGTTTTGATCAAAAAGCTTTGCCGATACTTGCCATTTGTTGGCATTTATACGATCGAGGTTACTGATTTCAGGGCGAATCTCAAGCGTTGCCTGCTGATAGTTATTGTGCAAATGTGTACGCACGGCAAAATCATTTATAGCAACTCTGGGTTGTGCAGTGATGTATACTTCACGATGAATACCGCTTATACGCCAATGGTCTTGGTCTTCTAAATAACTGCCATCACTCCATCTAAACACCTGCACAGCAAGTTTATTTGAACCTGCTACCACATATTCACTGATATCAAACTCTGAAGGCAAGCGACTGCCTTGCGCGTAGCCAACTTTTTTACCATTTACCCACACATAATAAGCGGATGTCACACCGCCAAAATGCAATATGATTTGCTCTTCTAACCACTCTTTGGGGATATCAAATTGTTTAATGTACGAGCCAACAGGGTTGTCGCGAGTAATTAACGGAATATGTATGTCATCGACTGGGTCAAACATTGGATAAACAGAATTGGTGTATATTGGCATACCATAACCTTCAAGCTCCCAATTTGATGGCACCGGGATATTATCCCAATCACTTGCATCAAAATTGGCATCGAAAAAAGTGAGGTGACGATCTTCACTTTTTTCAGCAAACTTAAATTTCCATTGTCCGTTAAGCAAAGAAAATTTGGCTTGCCTACGGTCACGCTTCAGCGCTTGTTCTAGCGAATCAAATGAAAAAGATGTTGCTCGAGCTGGCATGCGATTGACTTGGATAACCTCAGGGTTTTCCCAATCATTGGCCACTATTTGCGCCGTTGCAGTTTGCTGGTTTATGCTTAAACCAAGGGTAAAGACTAGGGTGAGCGCAAGCCATGCGTTGGATGTAACTACTTTTTTCATTTACCGTTTCCTGTGGCTCAATGAGTTGATTTAAAGACAAAAGTTAAGCATTCATATGCTAAACTATAATTTCATATATAATAATGTAACGTGTTTGTTAATTAACAACAACGACTTTTCAGTAATTCGTTAAAAATGGAGAGAGTAAAATGTCGACTTCAGTAAAAACGCAACGATTTTGCTTAGCGCTTGACTTGCAAGATGACCCTGTACTTATTGAAGAGTACAAACGTTATCATCAGCCAGCGAATGCTTGGCCTCAAATAACAAAGAATATGCGCAAGTCTGGGATTATTGATATGGAAATTTATCATGTTGCTGATCGTCTATTTATGATCATGGAGACGACAGAAGATTTTGACCCAAATAGCATCGCACTCAATTCAAAAGAGCAAGAAGCGGAAGACGATTGGCAAGCGCTAATGTGGAAATTCCAGAAACCTTTAAAGATTGCTAGGGAAGGGGAGAAGTGGGTCAACATGACCAAAATTTATGATTTAAAAGACGCAATTGACGCGTAATTTATATTTGAAGTTAATGTTTTGCATGTGATAGGCTGTGGCAGTAGAAAAGTTAATCATATTTGGATACTGATCATGATCACACCTAAAACCAATAACCCTGCACTTAGTTTACTGTCTGTTGGACTTTTTTCACTTATATTAGTCAACAGCTGTGGAAGCGCTAATACTTCAAATGACCCTTCTCAAGGGCAAGACAAAGTGCAAGGTGATTTTTCTGACAAGCATCCAAGCCTCTTACCTAAAGCGCCGCTTGGTTATACTTGGCAAAAAATTACCGCAATGTCGGATGAGTTTAATGGTGATAGACTTGATACCAATAAATGGCGAGACCACATTACCACTTGGCAAGGCAGGCCACCTGCTGAGTTTTTAAAGTCTAACGTGAGTGTCTACGATGGCAGTTTAGCACTCAAAACCTCGACTCATCCTTCACCTAACGCTCGTTTTACAATGGGCGGCGCAGCGGTTTCAGGCAGGCAAAACGCTACCTATGGCTATTTTGAAGCACGCATAAAAGCCTCAAGGACAAAAATGTCGACCACATTTTGGCTGCATTCTGACACACAAGATGATAAGCATCTTGGATGTGGTAAATCACATTCTATAGAGTTAGACATACTTGAGACTATTGGTGGTTGGCCTACCGACGATTGGGCTAATTGGATGCGCTCAAATTCTCACTATAAGGGTTCTAAACTGATAAACGGCAGATGTTCAAACCCCAGTGAGGAGTATCGTTCACAAGGTGTAAAGCATGATACGGGTGAAAAACTAGCAGATAATTTTAATGTGTTTTCAATGTGGTGGGTGACGCCCAATCAAATGCACTTTTATTACAACGGTGAAAAAACGGGCACAGTCAACCTAGCCCACGATAACATCCCACTTCCCTTTGACAGCGAAATGTCATTGCGTATGGTAGTCGAAACATACAGTTGGCAGCCTAAATGGATTCCTGATGGCCAAGCGCCCTATCCCTCCGATATAGAATTAGACGATGACACCATCAATACTGCTTTTTATGACCACGTCCGAAGCTACGAATTAGTGCCAAGCAAAATGAATGTTCTCAGCAATCCTGATTTTGAGAACAACCAAGCTTGGATATTGAATGATTACGCAAATTACAGCGACTCTGGACAGCATAGTTTTACTCATGCAAGAGGCTTGTTATTAAGGCCTGGTGCAAAAGCTGAGCAAGAGATAAGTATCAATTCTGCAGGTGAATATAGTTTACTCGCTCATGGCAAAAAACTAATGTCAAACGGTAGTGAAGAAGCTGCATCGGTGACCGTGTTTGATGAAAATGGCAATGCTCTGGCTGAATTATTTATTAATGGCAGTACGTTTGTCGAACAAACTGTCAAGTTTAGGCTTGAAGGCCCTCAAAAAATAAAGCTGGTTGCCACAAACGAAAGTGTGGTGGCGAATGTTGTGGACACTTTGGCTATTGTCGCTCAATAGCAAGCATTAATGTTTTATACAGGCAGAGGAAATCATGAAGGCCCTTAAACTCACCACATTTTTTAGTGTATTAATAGGTACAATTCTGTCGATTACAGCTTGTAATCAGCAGAGTTATCAAGACGAAACTAAACTGGCAGAAACGAAGCAGGTTAAAAATAAACACGACTATACTAACGTCGTCTTGATCCTTATTGATGATTTAAACCACTACGGCGTGACAGCTTATGGTGCAAACCGACTGCATAGTTACGATGGTGAGTTTACAAATAGAGTATTCTCAACGCCAAATATAGACACACTTGCGAAAGGTGGTTTGCGTGTCGACCATGCATTTGCATATCCCATTTGTGAAAATACGCGGATCGCATTAATGAGCGGAAAACGCAATGATCGAAATTATTTGCAACCAAAATCTCAGCACGAATCAGATATAACATTTGGTGATGCGTTTCAAAAAGCAGGATATGCAACGGGCTTATTCGGTAAATGGAAGCAGACTCGAGGCACTAAAGAGGTGCCCGGAAAAGATTACATCAGTCAATTTGGGTGGGATGAATATGCTGCTTTCGACGTTGTCACAGAGGGGCAGCGTTTTATTAATCCAAACTTGGTGATAAACGGAGTCGTGCACAATTACAATAATCGTACTGATGTAGACCCTCATACAAATCGTCGTTGGTATGGTCCCGATATAGTCAATCGGCATGCTCTTGAATTCATTGATAAGAATAAGGAAAAGCCGTTCTTTTTATATTATCCAATGATTTTAGTCCACGATGATCACAAGCCTACACCCAATACACAGCCGCATTCAATATTTGACGAGTTTCCTGAAAATGCGGATTACAACAACACTCGAGGGGACGACCGCTATTACTTTCCTGACACGATTGAATACATGGATACACTTGTGGGGAAGGTTCGCGATAAGCTTGAGGAAAATGGACTGCTTGAAAATACCCTGATTGTGATTATGGGAGACAACGGCACAAAAGAGACTTTTGGGCATATTTTAGCAGATGGCACAATCTATCCTGGCCGTAAGGGTGGAAATGCAGACAACGGTATTCATGTTCCTCTGATTTTACATATGCCAAAAAACATTCCAAATGCTATAGACATGAGCACGAACGTGTTAAATGGTTATCGGACGTATCAAGGGCTGGTAAATCTAACCGACATTTATCCTACAATAGCAGAGGCTGCTGGCATTGACATGCCAGACGCTGACCAAATAGATGGTATCAGTTTTTGGCAACAGGCAATTGGTGCATCCGAAAAAGTGCCGCGGGACTATATATATACTTGGTACATTGGTAACAACACTTACAAAGATGAAGACCTATTTTTGCGTTATGCCTTTACCAAAGATTTCAAGCGATACGCACCCGACAAAGACTTTCCTAATGGCCGTTTTTTTGATTTACGCAGCGACCCACTTGAAAGAGTAGGTGATAGGGTCGTTAAGAAAAAATGGAAGTTATTGCGATATAGTGGACTAAATTTGGCTCAACTTGATGAGCAACAAAAAAGCGCCTATCTACAACTCGGTCAAATACTAGATAATCATAAGTTGGTGAGAGTAGAATCTTTAGCAATTGAAGCGCCAAAAACGACGCTAAGTGTGGGTGAGACAATATCAATCGATGCAGTAGTGTTACCAAAAACGGCCCAGCGCCAAGGCATAGTTTGGGAGTCTAGCGACCCATCAATTGCCAGTATAAATAAGTTTGGCGAACTAAGCGCACATCGAGCGGGTAAAGTGCAAATAAGTATTTTTTCATGGGACGATGCACAACCGCTATCGGCAAACAAAGCGCAAACATTTGTACGCAATGGTTTAGTTGCTCATCAACAGTTTGAGGTTTTGCCTTAAACTGTTTTTAGTCGGCAAGTCCCTTTGAAGGTGGATTTATTTGATACATAATATCTGTATCCATTTGCGTATATGTTGTGTAAGTGCCCTTCATCCATAAAACAATTAGGTCTTCAGCATATTTGTCGGTTTGTGTCTCTGCAAAGGTGGGTATAACAGGACGTATATTGTCCACAATAGAATTTCTTGTTAGAAACTCCCAAGTCCACGTTTTACCGTTGTCGCGCGTATTGCCGATAAATAATTCCCAATGGCGTTTACCGTCGGCGCTGCTAATTAATGGCTCTCCAGTAGCCGGATTTGCATTGCTTGAGATTACCATTTGCGCAGGATTTAATGGATTAAGAGCAGCAAGACCTGTGTAGTCTTGTTCACGATCGTATAATCGAGACCCAGCGTACGCAATTTCATTTACCTGCCATTGGCTATTGTGCCATTTTGCAAAATAGTAGCGCATGTCATCGCCATGCTTTAGACCCTTTCGACGGTCTTTATTTCCATCATTTACTTGCACGGAAAAAACCGTATATGGATTGCCTTGTTCGTCGACATGAAGGTCGGTTGTCCACGCGACTTTGTTTGGTCCACCTTGAAATACCTTAGTCAGTTTTTCGGTATCGACTGGGCCATCAGCCGTGTTGTGAATAAAACGACCATCGCTTGTGAATACTTTGCCGTCTTTAAACACACCATGATAAATACTATTATTGAATACTCGCGGATGCTGTTCGGTGGTGACAAAGTGAATTTCGTCTTCACTGTTGCTGGCATATTTAACGTATGGGCGGCCTTTGTTTTTAATAAAGTGCTGACCTTTTGTCCATGTTTGACCCAGGTCATAAGACACGTCAAAAGTGGGGTTGAAGTTTATGCCTCGATAAAAATTGTAGAGTTCGCCATTCCCGTTATTTAGTCCTTCAGCTTTGCGTAAATGCAGTAGATTTGCGTATGTAATTTTGTCTTTCCGACGCATAGCTACTTCAGGTTCCCATTCACTATCATGGCTGACATTTGTATTTATTCTGTAGCGAATATAACGGTCTGTATTGTGTTTAGAATAAATTGCGAGTACATCGTCGTTGGGTAGCGCTATTAATGCAGGTACGTTGTGGTCATCATCTTCTAAACCATCATGTAATACAGTAAGTTGCGGTTTGCTAGCGCCATCTAAGTCATACGAGACCACTTCTATGTTGCCGCTTCTATCTATCCCGTTGTCGCCTTGAATATTGGCAACTGAGCCAAACCATAGTTTGCCATCAACTATGATCGCGCGTTCATCCTGATACCAACACCAACCTCCGTTATTATTTAAGACAATTGGCGTTGATGTTTTAGTATTTTTTGTATCGTTTTTAATGCGCTGAGCATTGTGTGAACATGAAACAGTTAACAACAGGCTTATTGTGAAAGCGCTTAGTTTTAATGTGCAAATCGAGACTGTGCGTATCGAGTTAAGTTTCCTCATTATTGTGGCGCCTTACTTTGCTCATTATCGAGCGCTTCATTTGCAATGGAAATTGCGCGAGAAAGTTTATTTGACGGGGCTATTTCAAGAGGAGTGGGGCCGTCTAATAATTTGTATATTTCACTACCTGCAGCTAAAAAGGCACCGGTGCCATAGACTTCGGTTTTGTCGGGCCAGGCATTCCCCGGCGCTGCACCTATGGGTTGCACATATCCCAACATACCATCATCTGTAACATGTGACTGCAGTGCCTTATATGCCTTAACAATAGCTGGCATCACTTTTTGTCTAGGTAAAATGCCGTTATTAACCCCCCAAGCAAGGCCGTAGGTGAAGAATGAAGTACCGCTTGTTTCTGGCGTTGGATAGGTTTTCGCATTCAGCAGACTCATTGCCCAATGACCTTGTTCAGTCTGTATGTCGAGCAAAGTATCGGTCATTTTCAGATACAATTGCTTATAATAGTCATAATGTGCATCAGTGGGTTCTAGCTCATCCATAACCAAGGTTAAGCCTGCATAAACCCATCCATTGCCCCTTGCCCAAAAGACCTTTTCACCGTTAACTATCTTACCAATAAAGCTATTGTCCCGATAGAATAAGCCTTCTGTGGCGTCGTATAAATGTTCGGTAGTGGCTTTAAATTCTTCAAACATCCAATCATTATATTTTTGTTCACCCGTTATTTGTGACATTTTTGCCCACACCGGCGGCCCCATAAATAAAGCATCACACCAAGTCCAACGTTCTAGATGTGCGTATTTGTCGAGTGTAATTGGCTGAGTCGACGGATTTTGCATGATGTAATCAAGGCGCTCTTTTGTTTTTGCCATCATTTTTGGCTCACCAAACTGACGATACAAATCAAGATACAGTTGCCCCACTACATGGTCGTCAGCCATGTAGGTTCGCCAATGTAACTCCCAATTACCTCTTTCTGCGATTGATTTAAGCCACAACAAATACTGTGGGTCATTACTGAGGTTTGCCCATTTCAACATGCCAACGTATAAGGCGCCATTTGTCCAGTCTCGAATGTGGTGAGGCGCTTTGCGGCCACTGTAGCTTTGTCTAAAATTCTGTATTTGCCAGTCAGCAACCAGTTGCATGTCTTGTGCGATGATTTTTGGACTAATCACAGAGTCTGTTGCCGTTATATGTGCCTCATTGTGCATTTTTGCTGCTGAGCAGCCAGTTAAGTTGGTGACTGTGAATGTGGTCAAACATATAAATGCAAATGTAATTTTGTGTCTCGTCTTAATTTTCAAGCTGCTTTGCCAAAGATGTCGCATTTTTGCTTCCTACCAAAATGGGTTTTTACATACAAAAACTATTAATTAAATGTAAACTGATTTACTATGTTTTGTAAAGTAAATATATGAAACAAATATATAAAGCTAATGTGCAAAGGTAATCTTTCGAAGACTAGGTTTTTAAGATTTATTAGCAGTTTGCGATTGGCGGTGCACAACATTCTCATTATCAATATCAATGCGTGAATTGACGCCCATTTTTAATTTTCAGGAGTATAAGCGATTTGTCTAATGTGATTAAAACCTGCTTTTTAAGCAGCATCTTACTATTGTTTGCTTGCCAGAGTCCTACACCCAGCCAAGCTGAAACGTCTTTATCTAAAAAAGTAATAGCAGCAGATACCTCGATGCTGCAGACTCGCCAAGTCATAGACTTTAATTTTGATTGGCAATTTCATTTGGGTGATGTTCCAGCCGCTTTTTTAACAGATGGGCTGCATCAAGGTTTGGCGTGGCAAGATATAAGACTCCCACATGACTGGGCTGTTGATTTAAATTATACACAAGAAAATACGGCTTCAAGCACAGGGTTTAAAGCCGCTGGGATTGGTTGGTATCAAAAAACATTTTCGGTTAGCAATAGTGATTTAGCACAAACACTATGGTTAGAATTTGATGGTATTTATAACAATTATAGTATTTGGATTAACGGCGAGTTTGTCCTAACGCGACCCAATGGTTATATCAGCTTTAAAGTAGATTTAAATGAGTACCTAAAGCTGGGTGAAAACCAAATTAATATCAAAGTAGACCGAACAGCTTATAATGATTCTCGCTGGTACACTGGATCCGGCATCTACCGTGACGTTCGTTTGATAAAAACACATAACAATCATATTGCCCATTGGGGCGCGCAAATTACTACCGATGAGGTCAGCGTAAACTCTGCCAACGTCAATATAAAGACGGTAGTAAACATAAGTGAAGCGGTTGATACAACAAAAATGTTGGTACTGCATAGTCGTCTAAAAGACAAAAAAGGACGAGTAGTCGTTCAAGCACTTGATAAAATCTCAGCAAGTCAATTGGGTAAAAGTAGCCACATAGTCGATACAAAATTTACTGTCACTAACCCAGCACTTTGGAGTGTAAATTCGCCTAATTTGTATCATGCAGAATTTGCCCTATTAAGTATCGATAAGACAAGCACCGACAAAGCAAAATTTGAACCCCAGCAATCGGATAACAATGAACTTGCAGCTATATTTGCAAATGCTGAAACGCTAGATACGCATAGTGAGCGTTTTGGCATTCGGTCGATAGAGTTCACTGCTAACAAGGGTTTTCTGTTAAACGGGCGGGTAACCAAAATCAAAGGCGTTAATTTGCATCATGACGCAGGCGCCGTAGGCACAGCAGTGCCAAAGGCAATCTGGGAATATCGATTGCAAAAGCTTCACTCTATTGGCGTTAATGCAATCAGATTATCACACAACCCACATTCGAGCGATTTGTTAGATTTGGCAGACGAAATGGGTTTTTTAGTGATGGCAGAATCGTTTGACGATTGGTTACGAGCAAAAGATAAAAGCGTTGTGTTTTTGAGTGATAACGCGGGCTCGGGTGACTCAGTCTCCTCATACACAGAGCATTTTTCCAAATGGGCTAAACGTGATTTAGAAGATTTAATAAAAAGAGATTTTAACCATCCCTCAATTATTATGTGGAGCATAGGTAACGAAATAGAGTGGACATACAAATACTATCCAGCCTCACAAGTTTTTGAGCAAGGTAAAGAAGACTACTACGGTCCTGTGCCACCTGTTTATGACCCTGCAACGGTAAGCGCTAGTTTTGCAAAACACAAAGAGCCGGGTCCCGACAATTTGGTGCGTACGGCGCGATACCTATCAAAAATTGTAAAAGATATGGATACGTCAAGACCGGTAACCGCTGGCTTAGTCATTCCGTCTGTTGGTTTTGTGACCGGCTACACTGACACACTTGATGTCGTCGGTTTTAACTACCGTGCACAAGATTACGATGCTGCCAAAACAACTTATCCTGATAAAGCGCTGATAGGCTCAGAAAACTGGGGGCAATGGTCAGAATGGAAGGCGGTTTTAGATCGAGATTTTATTCCTGGCATTTTTGTGTGGACAGGTTTCGCCTATAAAGGTGAAGCCGGGCCATGGCCAAGAAAAGGACTCGAAATTTCCTTTTTTGATTTTGCGGGCTATAAAACCCCACGCGGACATCAGTTTGAAACGTTTTGGAAGGAAACGCCAAAAGTGTATGCCGCGACTATCCGTCATGACTTATCTGAATACAAACAGGATGCAACTGGCAATTGGATATTTACAGAACGTGAGCATCCTATCAAAAAAATGCAATGGCTGCGGAAATGGGAATGGTATGGCGTGGAGGATTCATGGAACTATGAACAGGGTGAAAGAGTCGTCGTCCATGTTTATGCTAATACTGACGAAAGTGAGCTGTTTTTGAATGGGAAATCTTTGGGAAAACAGCGCTTGAATGACGACAATAATCGTATTTTGTTATGGGAAGTACCCTATGAAGCTGGCGAGTTGCGTGTTGTTGGCTACAACAATGGGCAAGAAGTCGCGCAGTATTATTTGAAAACACATAGCGCGCCAAATACAATTGCATTAAATACTTCTACCACAGAAATTGACGCTGATCACTACGATGTAGTGCATGTGCATGCCAGTATTTTAGATGGCAACGGTAACCGCGTAGTTGCCTCACAAAGCGATATTAGCTTCTCAATTAGTGGCGCCGGAAAATTATTGGCAACCGACAACGGTTGGGAGAATAACGTGCAAAATGCGCGTTTAAATACCCTAACAACTCATAAAGGCCGAGCATTGGCTTTAGTGCAAAGCAATGGAGAGCAAGGTGACATTAACATTACCGCAACGGTCAATGGCCTTAAGTCAGCTACGGTAACGGTACAAGCAAAATAATGACGCTAAACGCATGGGTCCAAGTAGGACTCATGCATCAATATTCAAAAAAGATTGATGCATTTGTATTTGTTTATTAAGGTGATTTAGAAATTGACAACGAAGATAGCGTCATTCTAGGCGCTTGTTCGCCAAATGCATTCGAACTTATACCTAAAAAAGCCTGAGTCCCTTGCTAAGCGGAATCAGGCCTGTATTGTCTTTTGATTAAGGCCTTGGATTTACCTTAAATAAAGACTCTAGAATTACCGAACCTATTTAGAAAACGTAGTTTACGCTGACGGCAAATAAGTTAGTGTCGATAATAATTTCTGGTTCAATTTTATTATCGAAGCGGCTGAACTCCGCCTTTATGGCCACGCTAGTAGTTGCATCGTAACGTACACCCACCGTACTCACTGAATAATCTTCAAATGAGCCCGCTTGAAGCGCAGTTACAACGCCCCCAATTGACGGTTGCAAGGGTGCAGGAAGTTGCGCTACTTGGTCTAAAAACTTAACGTCATCCAATCCATCTCTAACTTGATAGGTGACATGCGGTGTCCATTTACCCAATCGCGCACCAGCAGTGACATAATAGGCTACATCTTCAGGCGCAAATGAGTCATCAACTGTTATTACAGTATATTCAGCGCTAACAAACCAATTAAAGTTATCAAATTCTAGCCCAGCACCAATAAATGTGCCTTCGTCATCGTCTACTGCTAGGTTGTCTGCTATCGCGCCCAAAGGGGCCTCGAAGCCAGGTACTGCATTTGCAAGCCCGGTGAGTGCAGCGCTTAATTCTTCGCTTTCAAGTGTGATATCACCACGGCCCCATAC
>CAZXTD010000008.1:0-51316 GCA_964643575.1 uncultured Glaciecola sp.
GTAGTTGGCGTGCTGTTCAACCAAATACTGAGTGTAGGATACATCGCCTCTGTGCATTGCTAAGTATGTTGAGTTGTTGCAAAGTGATAGGGAATACGCCCTATCACTTATCAGCTTGGTCTTAGGCTTTAGAGTGATCCATCAATTGTGGCTACACATTGCCCTACACATGAATGACTGAAGGGAAAAAATATACCATTCCCGGTATAGTGATAAACACGCACAAGAGTGCTATGGCCAGCAGTGAATACAGCCACTACGGTGCCAGACCTTGCTCCCCATCTAACGGTTGCGTCACGCTGCAGTCTAGCGGATAGCCCATTTGCGCCTCCCCATAAAACTTCGTTCCAGCCATTCGAGGAAACTCCAATAACTACAACAACTTCTACAGGCGGTTCTTCATCGTCATCATCATCGTCTGTGGAGCGAGATAACGTAGAATCATCAAACACGTATGATTGCGATTTATCATCAGGTAGCGAAGCTAGTTGATTGTTTAATTGAATATAAGCTACTAATAATTTATAAAATTTGTCTTCACTTAAATTGAGTTCGGCGGCTGCTAGTGAATAGTTCAACTCTACCAAATTAGAAACTTCGTCTCGCAAAACGTCGGGAATATCTTTTGCACTATCAGTTAAAATAGAAAGTTCTAAAGTAGCAGGGTGTTTTCCGATATCAACCGCGTTATTTACATGTGACAAACTGTCGTATCCCTGGGCAATTAATGCAAGTTTACGATACAGGCTAAGGTCGACGCCGAGCTGATTCGCTTTTTGTTGCATAGAAATCGATTTTTTATCATTATTATCAATGCCTAGTGTTTTTGACTTACTATAGACCATTGAAGCGTAGCCATTTAACAATACCACTAGAATGCCGACATAAATTACGTTATAGATTTTCATTGTATATCCCTATTAAACAATTAAAAATGACAACCACAATCCACATCTAAACTAGTTGACACAATAAATAGTGTCAATCGCTTTGTACTTTTTCTAAATTAGCAAACTCTATTGTCGTCGGACATAAGCGCCTTCATTTTCGCAAATAGTTTGTATACTGTTCAACCAAATAATGAGTGTAGGGTACGTCCCCTCTGTACCTTGCTAAATGGGTAGTATCCCTGAACATCTCGGGCGTAATAATCTGTAAGTCTTGGTGGTCGTCGATGTTTATTCCTGTTTTGCTTTGTATCAATGAAACCGCTTGAGCAAGGCGCTTTTCTGCTTCGGGTGTGGTTTTTATCCACTTACTATTTTTGGGTAGCATGACGACTTTGACATGCTCAGACACTGCTTTGAAGTTATTCACAATATTGATGAAGTGCTCTAGCATTAGCGGTTCAAACCGCAATTCCTCGATATCGGCCGAGTTAATTCGGCCTAGTCTGTCGTTTTTCATGCGGGCGTCTGTAAAGCTGGCATCATAATATTCTTCAAATAAAGCGAGCGTTTCGGGTGTGCGCTCTGAAGGAATAGTGCCACCGCCTTTCCATTCATAACTCCACGCTGCATCGACATAATTTGGATATTCTTCTTCAAACTTCTGATTAAGCAGCTGCCCTAATCGACGTTGCTCGGCAATTGACTCCTCGCTATCTGCAAAACCTTGCGGCCTAGCTGGCGGGAACATCTCATAAGCAAAGTAGCTAGTAATCATTTCTGCAGAAACACCTGCACGCAAATATTTAATGGTATAGAGCCGCGCAAGCCTTTCAATATCGCCTTCAGCGAATTCATGCATTTCTGCATTATTGGCTAGCAAGGTTAAGTACGAATCAACGCTTGGCAACGCACCGTTCCATCGTGCTTGTGTCGCTTGGAATGGATTAAACTCAATAACGACCAACTTCAATTGTCTGTCGCTTGCTTTGAATTCTTCCACAATCCGCCTAGATAATAAATCTTGGAAAAAAGGGTTAAGCCCGCCAAAGCCATAGTTAAACGCACTAATGTTTATTCCCTTTTTACCAAGCTGGGCTTCAAATTGCCGCGGCGAAAACCCGGCTCGCGTCATCGATGAGCCATAGAACATCATTACATCGTTAGGGTCAGCAATGATTTGTGGTAAGGCTTGTCGCGCTTCGGTCACTCGCTCGAGTATTCCTTGACCGGTTGCCCCAATAGAAGTCAAATAGCCGAAGATAATGAGGAGCGCGGTAAGCATACTCAAGCCAAGTTTTAATACCACCTGCCCATATAGCCTACAGGAGCCAGACGGGCTCAGTTTCTCAAGCGCATATTCAGAATTGGAAGTAGATAAATTCACTACTAGGTGCTCCTATAAATAAGCAGAGTGCTTGGCCAATTATCATAAGGGTCCAAAACAACCAGGGTTTGTTTTCGAGCTTGTCGGCGCCTTTAATCACGCCATAGTCCATAACATGCGTTAAAAATATCCATACCACTGTTATCACAAAAATAGTTAAGGCTTGGGCGCCTTGGACGGCATCTGCATTGACTGTGTGCAGTCCAATGATGATATCTATTGCCGATGCTAAATCGGTGGCCCTGAAAAATACCCAGCCAATAAGTATGAGGTAGAAAGTGAGTGCCCACTTAAATATCAAAACCCACTTATTTTTGTTGTTGGCAAAACCGGCAAACAAAGGAAGCTTAGCAAAGTAATGTGTCGCGGTTATGATGATGCCATGAAACGCTCCCCACACAACAAAAGTCCAAGCGGCACCGTGCCATAAGCCGCCCAACAACATCGTAATCATCACATTTCGGGTGCGGTTGTTATTTCTATTGCCGCCCAAAGAAATGTATAAATAATCACGCAGCCAAGTAGACAGCGAAATATGCCAGCGCCGCCAAAAATCAACAGGTGATACTGCAAAGTAGGGCACTCTGAAATTAAGCGGAATCTTAAAGCCCAAAATCAGAGCAATACCAATGGCCATATCGGTATACCCTGAAAAGTCGCCGTATATTTGCCCTGCAAATGCAAGCACGCCTGTCCATAACTCGAGTGTGCTAACACTACCTTGTGCCTCAAAAGCCGCTTGCGCAGGGATGGCAAGTAAGTCTGCCCCTGTCTTTTTAATCAAGCCTACCGTTATCAACAAAAAGCCGTGCTTAACCGCGCTGAACGTTGGCAAAGCAATCGCATGCATTTGAGGCAAAATATGTTTAGCGCGCAATATAGGACCTGCGACCAATTGCGGGAAGAATGAGAGCGCCGCAATGAATTCTACCAGGCCTTTTCGAGGTTTCATGTCTCCCCGATAAACATCGATGGTGTAGCTTAAGCTCTGAAAAGTGTAAAAGGATATGCCAACAGGTAAAACCCAAGATAAGGTACTAATATTTGCCTGATAGCCCAGAGTCGAGAGTAAATCGGCAACCGACAACAAGACGAAGTCGGCGTATTTAAACATGCCTAACAAACCGAGGTTAAATACTATAGAAAGCGTTACCCAGCGTTTTTTTGTCTGTTTGGTTTTAGCCTTATATATCGCTTGTGCAATAAAATAATCTGCCAGACCACTGGCGACTAATAATGGAATAAAGCTGTAGTTCCAGGCACCATAAAAAATAAAACTGCCAACAACAATTAAATAAACGCGCGGGGTTTGTTTTAGGAATACAAAGCCATAAAACAAAACAAAAATGCAGAAAAACCAAAAGAACAATGGCGTGTTAAAAATCATTTGCTAGCACCATTAGCTATCAAGAAATCGCTTATTTCTTGGTTTCTTGCGCGAGATAGGGCAGTGCGTACTTCATAACCGTCCGACCTGCCAGTGGTTACTGATTGACTAACATCTGCCCCATTTTCGACTAGGAATACAACGGCCTCGAGGTTTCCGTAAAAACTTGCCGTGATGAGTGCGGTTTCGTCGCGAGGTACAACAGCATCGATATCGGCGCCTGCAGATAGAAGCAAACTTAAAGCTTCCACGTTATTTTTCATCGCTGCCACAATAAGTGGATTGCCATCACCTCGCGAAGATTGATTAACATCTGCACCTAGGTTGATGAGGTCGACTGCCATATTAAGGTCATTTTTCTTAACCGCAAGCATGAGCGCTGTGCCATCGCCAATGGCCGGTGTGTTGATATTAACGCCTTGGTTTTGTAAGTCGATAATGGTGTCGAGATCATTTTGGATAACAGCATTGATCAATGCTTGTCCTTCATTTAACGGCAACAAAGAATAATGTAAAGCATCGCGAGAGGTCTGCTTGATGCTCACTTTAGGCGCTAAGATTTGTGCGGCTTGAATACTAAATGCGCTAAAAAGTACACAAACAATCATGATAAGACTAGCATGCAGCTTTTTTGTTGATGGCTGCTTAAGCACGAGGGTAATTCGCTCTTTCAACTCTTTCTTTTTGCTAAACAAGCCCATGGCCAATATGCTTCTGTGCTCATGCACCATGAGCTTCGCGCAATCCAGTAATGATTGCGCATATTGTTTAGCACTATTGCAGTTTTGCGCGGCTCTAATATCGCAAGCAATTTCCCTTTGTATATGGATATTTTTATTCAATTTACGCATAACAGGGCTCCACCAAAAAGCGATAGCAATTACCTCTTGGAATAAGGCGAAAAAATTGTCTTTGCGCGTTATGTGTGCTTTTTCGTGCTGTAATATAGCTTTGATTTTTTCAAGCGCTAATGCATCAACAATGCTTTGGGGTAGGATAACTCTAGATTTGAAGTAGCCAAGCACCATGGGAGATGAAACTCGATTGCTTATGTAGACGCTTATGCCGAGGTAATCGCTATATTCTCTCGACAACTGACCTTTATGATGATTAAGGTCTCGGGTGCGCAGCCACATAAAAGTGATTGTTGCGATACGCCAAATGCTGCCAATTAACCAAATAATGAGCGCAGCGGTGAATAAAACAGAATAGTCAAAAACAATATTTGGCCGTAAATGCCAAAATCTATCATTGAAGTCGGTTTTATTGTTGACCATATTGGGCGAACCAGCAGATGCTTCACTAGCGCTGGTTAGTGCGTTTATCGCCGTTGTACCTTCTGTAATTTTAGTGAATTGCGCTTGATTAACCTCAAGGTGATCAGCATTAATTAAAGCAAACGGGGTTATGGTAGCCACCACAAAAACCGTCATCCACAGCCAACTTTTTAGCTCTGCATTTTTTATCAGCCATTTATTCATTGCGCTAACCAAAGTGAGCAAAATAAGCCCAATACTTAAATGGTGGAAAGCCAGTGTCGCAAACAGCGTATATTCAAACATGTATGGCATAGTGTTACCTAGTCGTGTTCATAGTGTTTATAGTAAAAGGTACAACGCTATTTCTTATCTTCTTTGCCGTCGCTGCTCTTATCGATTTCAAGCTGAAGCGCTTCTAAATCGTTTATATCAATATCTGTTTCTTGCATTAAATGCTGGGCGAGCACTTTAGGTGAACCGCCAAAAAATTTATTGAGTATTGACGTTAACGCGCTCTGCCTTGCTTCTTTTTGGGTGATTTTGGGTTGGTAAATAAAAGCTTTACCTTCTTTTCTGAAATCCGCGTACCCTTTTTCTGTCAATATCTTACAAAGCGTTTGCACAGTGGTGTAAGCGGTTGGTTTGCTTTTAGACAGCTCATCTGCAATTTGCCTCACAGATGCTTCGTTCTGTTCCCAGAGTACTTCCATGATGCTTTGCTCGCCGTCAGTGAGGTGGGTAGATTGCTTTCTTGCCATTTTCAATTCTCCAAAAGTACCGATAAAGTGCTTTGTATGTTTAAAAACTAATTCATTAGTATTTAAAATAGAACGAAAATGAAAATATATCAACTAATTAATTAGTTTTTATGGTAATGATAGGTTTTATGATGCTGGTGTAGCGCTGCGTTTTATTTTTTGCGAGTCAAGGCAAGCTTTGCATCGTTAACAATATGTTTAATAAAAGCCGCAAACACGCCCAAATCATTCTGCGGTTTAAGCCCTTTTGACAAGCGGATGATTTGCCAATAGTAAAAGCCTACTTGGCCAAAGCCATTGATTGCCTTTATAAGGTTAATTGAGCTGTTGTTGCCTAGCCATCCTGTGCCTAAAACTAGTTTGTGCTCGAAGTCATCAAGCTCATCAATTTCTTGAGCGATAAGCTGATTTGAGCAATTTACTTGAGTGCAAAGCGGCCTTGCTAAACCGACTATATCGATTTCTTGGCTACTGATTACCTGCTCCATTACAGCACGGCTACGAAACCCGCCTGTTATCATCAAAGGCACCTTGCAGTTTTCTTTGATGTGCTTTGCGTATTCAATAAAGTAGGCTTCGCGTTTGCGGGTGCTTTGCCTTACGTCTTTAGAGTCGACGCCCAACAGACTTAGCTGCTCGTATGTGCCGCCCGATATTTCGAGCAAGTCTATGGAGTCTTCGGCTAACCAGCTTGCCACTTTTGCGCATTCATCAAGGGTAAAGCCCCCTTTTTGAAAATCAGCAGAATTGAGTTTAACCGCAAGTGGAAAGTCGTTTCCAACGCGCTGGCGCACGCCGGTGATTATCTTTCTGATAATGCGCGCTCTGTTTTCTAAACTACCGCCCCATTCGTCGTTACGTTGATTGGTTAAAGGAGATAAAAATTGGCTCAGCAAATAGCCATGCGCGCAATGTATTTGAACCCCCTTAAAGCCAGCCTTTTTGACTAAGTCAGCACTTTCAATAAACCGTGCAATCACATCCTCAATATCGGCTTGGGTCATGGCTCGGGGTTTGGCAAAATTGCCCAACATCGACAATTGAACTTCTGAAGGAGACAAGGGCTGCGAATTAACCAAGCGCGGACATTGGCGACCTGGGTGATTAAGCTGAACCCAGCAATGATTGCCATTGCTTTGTGCTGACTTTGCTAACTCTTTATATAAATCGAGACTCGAATCATCTTCTAGTACCATATTGCCAGCACGTTCAAGATATCGTTTGTCGATCATGACATTGCCCGTTATCAGCAGGCCAGTACCGCCTTTCGCCCATGTGTCGTATAGCACATTAAGTTGCTTTGTTGGCCGGTCGTATTTGTCTGCAAGGCCCTCTGTCATTGCGCTTTTAGCAAGCCTATTAGGCAGCACAGCGCCGCAATTTAATGTTAAGGTTTGAGCTAATGGGCTTGTCATGGCGTTCTCTTCTGTCAGTCTAAAAGCTAAAAGTTAGGTTTATAGTCAAACCCTTCACTGGCTTGTTTATCACTAAAAACCAAAATGCGTTGTTCTTTGTTCAGCATATTGTTCACAAAATTATTAGGAAACATCTCGATGCCGCCATTAAAGGCCTCAACGTTTTGATTAAATATGCGAATTGCCGCGCCAATGTTTTCTTGCTGTTCGCTTATTTCGCGCATTAGGTTATTCATTAAACCCGCGGTTTTTAAATCGGGATAGGCTTCCATTGTCACGTTTATTGCGCTTTTGACCGACGACATTAAGGCTTCTACTTCGCCTAAATTCGCGGGGTTAATTTCGTTATCACTTAACTCACTCAGCTTAGATCGCAAGCGCGTAATGTCGGTGAGTATTTGGCTTTCAAATTCTTTATGCTCGGCAACGACACTTTCGAGCTCAGGCAAAATCTTATTTTTTTGTCTTTCTTGCGTAATTACGCCGGCCCAAGCTCGCTCTACGGCGTTTTTACGGGCAACAATACCGTTGTAAATGGCGACAAGTCCAAAAATGATTATCGCTAAGACGACTATTAGTACTATGGATGTTGTAGACATATAAATCCTTAAAAATTGCTGTCACAGTGCTTCATTAATTGATGGATAAACCTAAGGCTGCGTTCTAGCAAACGCAAGTTTGTTTGCCCAGCCAACTCGGTGTAAAAGGCCTCTGGGTCAGCTAAATCAAATCGCTGATTGCCCATTACCATATCGTTATTGGCAAACGACAAACACAGTCTACCTGTGGCATCGATTTCAATATTCATTTTAGTTAAAAATTCAGACACATCTTGAATGGCCACAACAACCGCGGGCTTTAAAAACTTTGCCGCGGCGAGTTCTTCATTTGCTCTTACTTTAAATGATTTATCAAAAGCAATAGAGCCTGTTGTGACTTTTGTTGGGTAAGTGCGCGATAGTCTAAAGCTAAAAATTTGCAGGCTTTGCACAAACTCAAAAGGCACTATTATGCCATACCGGTCGTAACGGTCATAAACCGTGCGGGTACTGGTTGTTGTTCTGCCTTTTGAGTCGTGAGTTGTTGTGGTGACTTTGCGTTTATCGACATAGTGAAAGTGATAATAGTCGTAGCTAAAAGTGTGCTCTTGCCCACTAAATTCGCCCCCAATCACTTCTTTAAACTCTCGAGAATAGTTGCCTCGGTCGAACTCCCTAAAGCGAATGCGCATTTCTTCGCCGTTAAAAGGTGCTTTGAGCGTTAAGTTATTATCGAGCAGAGCATCTTTTTTAAAGATATGTTTGGCTAAATTAGAAACCTGCGTTTTTTGGTTAAATATATATGCAAAAAGCGCAACACTGGCGACTACTCCAATTATGCCTGCAAATGAAAGCCAAGAATAAGTGTTTAGGAAGTTGCTTATCATTCCTTGGCGAATAAAGGATGTCCATAATACAGCAGCAAGGCTCAATATTAATAAACATAGAGCGAACAAAATGTGCTTAGTAAAATTGTAAACCAAAGGCTTACCGTATGTTTTGGATTTTGCTACCGCCGATAGCAATTCGTCTTTAGTTTTAGCAACATCTACACGGTAACTGAGCTCTTGCAGAATTCCTTTTATTTGCTTATTCGACACAACTACTCCTTAGCGTTAAGCATAAGTCTGAGTGTAAGAAACTATCCGAGCAATAACAACTTAAAATGAGAAACTAGTATAACCTTGCGTTTTTTCCCAATTTTCGCCAATGTAGTAATACGTTTGATTAAACATTAACCACTCAGAGATTAACGATTGATTTATCTTTACGCCTTAGGTGCAGCTAACGGTATTTTGCTTGCAATTTTACTTATGCTAAGCGCACGCAAATCGGGTGCTAATAAGGCTATGGGGCTTTGGTGTTTGTTTTTATCTCTCAATTTTTTAGGTAGCTTTGTTTATATCGATAAGACCGTAAACATCTTTTCTTTTTTAATTGGATGGACATATTTTTTACCCGCAGCATACGGCGGCCTTTTATACGTTTATTGTAAGTTACTGCTCAATAACGCGACGCTAAGGTGGCGCGATACGGCGCACTTACTCCCTTTGATTTTTTGCTACGCTTTGAATATCGATATTTTGTTTGCCCCTAGCGAGCAAAAGCTGCAATACATTTTAGACCTACCGCCACTTACCCCTAGCTTTTATCTTTCACAATTTGTCCTTTATGCCCAAGCCATTGTGTATGGCGTAATGTGCGTTGTGATGTTGTTACAATACAAAAAGGCGTATAAACAACAGTTCTCGAATATCGAGAAAGACCGAAGCTACTGGTTAGCCGTGCTCATTGCGCTGAGCTTGTTTATTTGGATAAGTAAATTGCTGCCCTCGGTATTAAATGAGGCTTATTGGTTATCGGAGTTCGGGGCGGTAATGATTGTTCTGCTAATTTACCTTGTGGGTTTTATGCAGTGGTTTAAACCGTATTTATTTCAAACTGAGCAGTTAATCGATACGCAAAACAAAGCGAATAATCTGACGCAAAGCGCTAGTGAGTCAGTGGTTAAACCTTTAATTACAGCAAAGCTGGATACTCAAACACATAAAGCGCTTGCCAAAGCAATCGATGAGTCGGTGATCAAGCAAACTCTATATTTAAAGGAAGACCTTTCTTTAGCTGATTTATCGCAGCATACCAACATCTCTATCCATCATCTTTCAGAAACCTTGAATTACTATATCAAGAAGAACTTCTATCGATATATTAACGATATTCGAGTTGAGCATTTTTGCCGTTTAATGGTATTACATCCTGAAAAAACCATTACCAGCCTTGCCTTAGAGTCGGGCTTTGCGAACAAAAGCACGTTTAATGCTGCGTTTAAAGAGATCCATAAAATGACGCCCTCTGAATACCGAAATCTCAGTAAAAAAGGTACAAATTGAACGAGTCATACCTTTAGTATTAAGCAAACGGTCGCACTTGGCGCTGACTGGCTCTAGTTTTATCCCTATGCTCAAAACTGTAGGGATTTTATCATGCATACAAACAAATTATTTGTTGCCCCATCTTCGCTCTTAACAAACCGAAACCTAAGAGTAGGGATACTAGTTATCATATTTTTCTTTGCCTTTGGTATTGCCAGTTATTCTATCCTGTTGCCATACCTCGGATTTAGCGGGCCGATTCATACGAGGTTAATCGCGCTGCCTGCGGTTTTCTTTTACTTACACACAGTAGCCGGTGCTATTGCGCTTGTGTTGGCTCCGTTTCAATTACTCAAAAGGCCACGAGTCAAATGGCACAAACTGCGTGGCTACGCATATGTGGTAAGCGTGGTGCTTTCTAGTATAGGCGGCCTGTATATGGCCCAAGACGCCTATGGTGGATTATCCAGTACCTTGGCGCTGAGTATTCTGTCGTTCATATGGCTGCTCGCTACCTTTATTGGCTTATACCAAGTTTTAAATAAGCAGCTCGCGTCACATAAAAGGTGGATGATACGAAGCGTTGCGCTCACACTTTCGGCTATTACCCTTCGCTTGTTATCGCCAATACTCTATGAGTTTTACGATTTGTATCATGCACAACAAATTATTTATTGGTCGTGTTGGATTATCAACCTTGCTCTAGCTGAGGCTTACTTGGCGTTACGATGTCGTTCGTCTTCACTCGATTATTTGGGCAAAGAAACCGCTATTAGAGAAAAGTCTCCGTTCCCAACGTTAGAAGAGCTCCGCGATGAAAGCTAGCTTGCAAGTCAGTGTTATTAACGAGCATGTAGGCACTATTAGTCGAGAATCTGGTGAGTACATCTTCAGTTATGCAAGCGATGCAAGTCAAAATTGACAACTAGTATTCAGATGTCAATCTCTCAGCTTGTTTTGTAAAAGTGCTATGGGTTTTCTTCATCAGATGAATCCCCTACTTTCAATAACAAATGATTACTTGCCTATTTAAGTCTTAGTCTTTAAAACTTCCGCTTTTACTTCGTCCAATGACTCAGTAAAACGAGCATGAATAGTTTCAAAAGCTTGGCTATTCGTTTGACCCGCCATCGCAGCTAACTCTTTCATGTTTTCTAAGGCTTTTTCTACTGCGGTTTTTACTAAATCAGTTTGCTCAGCAATTTTGTCTTGAGGTTCGCCTGTTGTGCCTAAATCTTTAAAAACACTTTGCATTTCTTGCATGGCGGTATTCATTATTTCAGCTTGACGCTGAAACACAGACTGCATGCCTTCTACTGCTAGTTTGTTGGCGGCAGCAAGAGCTTCAAGGTTTTTGCGCTGGCTTTCGACAATCAGGTTATTGTCTACACCCGGTATCTTAAACTCAGAAAAAGCTTTGGTAAATTCGCCCATGACTTTGTTTGGATCAAACTGCTCAAACATTTTACTTGGGTCTACCGCGAAGGGGTTGGCTGCTTGTTTGTCTGCTGACATAGGTCACTCCATAATCGTGTTTTATTTAGTTGTGCCGGTAAACCCGTTAATGTCATATTTAACATTTAAGTAATACACTTATTACTTAGCACCCATTGACCATAGCAAGTCCAATTGTTGGATACAACAAGCCTATGGTCTATACTCGACTTGCCTGCTCGCTATATTCTAAAGCTGCCCAGCCCATTTAATACCAGCCTTGACGCCACTTGTCAGCCTGTTTCAGGTCGTGCCAATCAATCTCAGTTTCTTGCTTGTTGATAACGGCCTGAACAATACAATGCGTAACATTTTGGTCTTCGTCATATTCGACTTCGGTCACAATAAAATGCTTTTGTTTATTGATAGGTTTTTGTGCAGTCCATTTGCTGTTGAGCAATTTTTTTGGGCTTAGTTTATTTATGGTCATGTGTATTTACTTCAAACCTTAACACCTAAGATATAAGATTGTAATACGACACTTTCATGCTTTAAGCTTAATTGCCGGTAAGTAAACTGGCGTAGGTATCGGATGGCGGCAAGCCTTGGTAATAACGTTTTTGTCCGTCAATGCTCATGCTGCTAGCGGTAGACCATATACTTAACTTTATGTTTTGCTTGGTTAATAAGTCGGACAAAAAGCTGGCGTTTGATTCTTCAAACGAAGGCAGGTTTTGATGGCTCAAACGGCAAAGCTCAGTGCTGGAACTCGGTGTACTTATGCCGACATCGGCGCAAGTATGTAAGGCGAGTTTACTGTAGTTTTGAGTGAGTAAATCTGCTATTTCTTCAAGATCTGGGCGCTTTTTGTCTAAAAGGGTTAGCGCAAAGTCTTCCCCGCTTTCATGGAAGGCATCAATTTTAGCTGCTAAAGTAAATAAGTTGACTGCTTGTGATGATTCACACAACACAGTAAATGGGTAACAGCGCCCAGCACTGTCGACACTTGGCATCATAAAGCCACTTATCCAACTATTTGCTGTGCCACCAAGGGTGCCGGTTGGCAAAGTAAAGCGCCAAATAGGGCTGTTAAAATAGATTTCTTTCCAATTGTCGCCAAGTTGTTGCCTGGATATTTCAAGGCTTTGTAGTAGCCAGTTATCCCAAGTGTCTATTAAAGCAGGGTGAGCATTACGTTGCACAAAATCACCATAACCGGGCAACTTGCCAAAAAAGCCAACTTTCATGCTCACCTCTACAAACTGCTTATGCAGTTAAGATTAGCCATACTCGAAAACACCAGAGGATTAATCGGACTTGATGCAGACAACTCGTATATTGCTTTGTAATTATTTTTGGTGAAAGTCACGTTTACTTTATTCGCATTGATACGCTTAATTTCGGCATTGTTGATAAGTTTAAACAACGCAAATATTCCTTCGCGCGACTCGTTTACCTCGCTACCGTCGCGGCGCACAAAGTTAAACTCTGCGCGAGCAGTCGCAGCCTCGGGAGGCCAAGTGATAGCTGTTGCCGTTGGGCGACCAAACTGATAATTAAGCCTTGCGCCATACACTTGCATTCTAAACCTTGCCAAGCGAGGGTCTAAATATACAGGTGTAAGGGTAAGTGGCATGTTGGCCGCTTCGCCGCCGCTAGCGTAAAGGCTTCGCTGGATACGATAAATGCCTTCAAAAAACGGCAGTACTTCGTCGTTAAAGCCATAATTTTGCTGTACGTTTGTCTTCCATTGCCAAGGGAGTGTTTGTGTATTCACTAAATTAGCAAGGTTATCTGTGAAAAAGCTATACACCAAGCCCCTAGGCCCGAAGAGCTGATTTATCTCTCTTAAGCTGGCATCGACACTAGCACCTCGGGCAAACGGGTATTTAAAATCGACAGTTTCTTTGCACTTCGGCAATACTTGTTGTTCCCAGCGTGCCGAGATTTGATTTTTCTCGACTTTGTTTTGTGCGCTTTGGATATTGTTAGCGAGCTGGCCTATCCATCGGTTAAGAGGTTCAACTTGCAAATAGCCATAGCCTTGCAAATCATTAACAATGTTGGCGTCGAGGGTACTTTGCGCGCTTTGCATATTAAAACTAAGGGCAACATTTATTTGCTGCAAAATAGCGGCTAAGCGTTGCTCGGTAGCGGCCCTTTTCTCTTGTGACATAAGCTCATGCAGTTTTGTAAAGCGTGTGGTGATGAAAAACTTTGGATCGTCTGCGTTTAAACTGTTACCTGCAGCCTCAAGCGCTCGATTTACGCTCGAACCCAAATTGATGCGAGAGGTAGGCACGCTTAAAGTGACTAGCTTAGTTGCTTCAGATGCAGACGAAAGCAAAATGAACATGGGAGAGTCAACCTCAGCTAAAAGCTGCAAACCCGAATTGAGCGAGGCTAAGTTATTACTCGATTTAATCGAGATAGAGTTGAGTAAGCGCTGCCAAGTATTCACATAGTCGCGTGCGTACAGCTTTTCTATTTGTTCCGATAAACCTGTTTGATTTATGACATTGTCGGGCCCGAGTATCCACGCTTCAGCGTCTAATTGGTCGATGTAATTACCAATGTCTTCATCGAGCACTTGATTAAAGACTTCGGGCGTATACAAGCGAGAAATAGTTTGGATCTCATCTAACGTGGTATTTAATACTACGCGCCAATTAGTCCCTGAAAGCTGTGCCATCGATAAGTATTTCGTAGCATCCGACAAGTACCGGTCTTTAAATTGTTTGTAATATATGTCGCCTAGAGGTTGAGCACTTAGCGTTCGCCTTGCTTGCGCTACGGCCTGTTCGTTAATACTGTCGAGCACCATATTATTGTCGACTAGGTTGTTAACATGCCCCATAACCTGCAAAAATTCAGGCTCACTAAAATAGGCGTTATTGTTGAGGCTTTGTTCAAGATAGGCTTTGATAAAATCGTTATCGCGGCGTTCGTTAGACGCTAACATCAAGTAACTTTTTAGCGCTTGGTATTGAGCATTAACATCATCTGCTTTTTTCAGTTCGTCCAATACTTGCTGCTGAACATAAGGCAATAAAACGGTTTGTAATAAGCGATTGTAGCTAGCGGTTAGGGCGCTTTGTAATGCGTTAGCTTGACCTAAACCTAAACTCGAAAACTGCTCAGCGTCTTTATCTGCAAGGCCCTGAATGTCGTCTGCGAAATCATTCAAAGCAGGTATATATTGGCGAATTTCTTCGTTACCAGTTTTATTATTGTAGCGTTCTAACCAAGTTTCTACCGACTGTTCGGACTGGGTAATATAATCACTGTTATTAGAGTAGCTAACGAATAAACCCGCGCATATTGCAAGAGTAACAGCGGCTGTTGCACCCATTAGCGCCTGTTTTATAATGCGTTTTTTCTTTTCATAGGCTGACAAAGTGCCAAACTTGTCGGCTTCTTTAAAGACTAACTCTGAGAGCAAGTCTTTGATGAAATAGCTACGTTCATCGCTGTTCCACAGAACTTTGGCGTTATTACTAAGGCCAAAGGCTTGTGAGACTTTATTGATCATCCGGTCGATTGGCGCGCCGCTTTGTGTGCCACTTGTAAAGTAAAGCCCCCGTATAATGCCAGTTTTCATGCCCTCATCATGCTTACTCAAGCCTTCTAAAATAGTGATTAAAGCAGGTTTAATAGAGGCTAACTGGTCACTAAATGCATATACAAGTGCTTTACGGTTAGCGTCACGTTCAAGCGACATGCGGGTCCAGCGTCTGCGGGCTTGGGCTGCGTGCAATTGCTCAAACTGAAAACCAAAGTGTTGGGTGACTTGTTCAGCTAAGCTAACATCTTTACCAAAGGTAATACCGAGCGTTTGCTCTCGTTCTTTATGCGACAGTGGCTCATAAAACTGAGTGAAGCCGGCCAGCATATCCGATTTAGTTAAGATGATATAAACCGGAAAACGAGTATTGAAGTAATCGTTTACTTCAGCTATACGCCTTTTAAGCTGGAAGGTGAGCTGGCTTAGCTCATATTCGTTCATGGTCATTAAGTCAGACATACTAAAGCTTACAAGCAAGCCACTAATGGGCTTTTTGCGATAGCGTTTGATCATGGCCAAAAAGTTCTTCCAGCCCGACTCATCTACCTTTTGAAAGCTATCTTGTGAGGCGTAACGGCCTGCAGTGTCGAGTAATACAGCCTCTTGAGTAATCCACCAGTCACAGTTTTTTGTACCGCCGATGCCTTGAATCGCTTTGTTTTCAAACTCGTTAAAAAGAGGAAAATGCAAGCCAGAATTTGAAAGTAAGGTTGTTTTGCCGCTGCCTGGTGAGCCAATAATCATGTACCACGGCATTTCGCTCACCGCTAAGGGCGCACCTTTTGTTTTCTTTAGGGTGTCAAAAGCGTGTTTAAACTTCTCTTTTAAGGCTTTAGATTCTGCGTCGATGGCGTCGGTCACACCATCATTGCTGGCCATCTCATCAACCATTTTATCTTGTTTTTTGCGCTGTATTAGGTATTTCAAGTACTGCACTAACAAATAGATGCCCACAATGATAACCAGCAATAATAATTGCTCAACGAAGGTGTCAAGTGGAGCATAACCGGCGAATACTAAATAAGGACCCGCAACAAAAATCAGCAGTGCCGCAATGATTAAGCATAAAATGGGAATAAAAAACCGGTGAGAGGTGATGCTTTTAATTTTGTCCATGATTATCAAGCATCCTTCAGTACGAGCATCAGCTCAACGCGTCTATTCAGACTCTGAGAAAAGTTAGGGTCGCCTTCGGTTACCAATGGCTGCGTATCGGCAACGCCGCGGGTGACCGTTTGCCCTACAGACTGTTGGGCTGTTTTGAGCCAAGCCTCGACTGCTTCTGCCCGTTTACGCGAGATTACCCAATTTGAATCAGCTCTGCCGGTAGAGTCGGTATGACCAACAATAACTAGAGTTTCAGCAAAAGGTGCGATGGCTCGGGTGAGTTTATTGACCTCAGGTACCTGCTGCGGGTTTACTCGGGTACTGCCGGGCGGAAACAACTGCGTACTGGTCAATCGAACAATAACGATACCATCTCTTACTTCTACTGCGACAAGCCCTTGGCTAATACTCTCGCTCAATGCGCTGCGAAGGCTCGCTAATATGCTATTTAAGTCGGCATCTGGTGAGCGTTCGCTCACTTGTAAAACAAAATCGTCCCAGCCAATATCTTCTATCTTTTCATATAAAGGAGATGATTTAGCATGCAGGTTAGATAAGAGCGCGATATATACTGCAATACAAATAAAAGCGAACACCAAGAAGAATAAAATCGGCGGAAAGCGTTTTTCAAAGCTTGGTTTTTCATCAGTTGCACCTTGCCAAGCTGGCGACAAATCGTTGCTTTGTGGGCGATACAATGTAATGGGTTGATAAAGCATTTGGCTAATTTGAAGCACGTCATTTTCGCCACTCGACGAAATACGATATTTTCCTCTAAACCCTAGGCCCAAGCAAACGTAGGCTAATTCGATAAGGTCGATATTGCGTTGAGGTTGTTCCATGAGTTTGTTGGCGATTAAAAAGAACTTCTCGCCGCCTGAGGTTTCGTTATGGTACTTACCTAAAAGTGTTTGATGGCTCCACGCGCTTTCGATTCCCCAAGGGGTAGACAGTACTAACTCATCAATAAGGCAGCACAATAAATAGCGGGCGGTTAATATTACCTCTTCAGAAGTGTTGTCGTCTTGTAAGCTTTTGTTGAACCGGGCGAATAGGTTTTCTATATCGGTGCGAAGCTGTTCGATTGTATTGCTTGGCTGAAACGAGCGCAGATTACCAGCTAGTATCAGTAAATCTCGGGAGTAATCAAGCAGCGGATTTTCGCCTTTAACATCGGCATTAATTTGCGTGCCTTGGGCGTAATTTAGGTTGGCTTGGGCAGGCGTAGTTTGCACTTGGGCGCCTGTTTGGGCACCTGGCATAGCACCGTTGCCATCATTGGTTTGGCCTAATCCCGCGGTTTTACGTCTTCCGCCCGGGTTAGGAATGACCATTGTTTTGGAGAGATCATCATCATCGTTCATGCTTAACTACTCCTAATCGCCCACAATTCCATACTCAAATTGGGAAAGTTTGTGCCTATATGACAAGCCACGCCGCCTGATTCTGCTAAAGAATTCCAATATTCACCGCTTTGCACGAGTTCAAAATAAACATATTTGCGCTGATAAGGCATTTCGCGAGGTGCGGCGGCTAAATGGGTAATTTGGATACCCGGTAATTGCAAGTTAACCAATTCCTTAATTTGCTCAACAGCCCCAATTTTGACTTGTGGCGGGAAGTATTGACGAATTTCATCTGCCGAAATATCGGCAGAAACGGCCAATACAAAGCTTGCCGTACTAAAGAGTGTTTTGTCTGAAACCGTGCCCACACGAATACCAAATTTTTTCTCTTGCAAAGGAATGTTGATAGAGTTTTGCTCTAACACAACACTAAATAATTGTCGTAACTCTTTAATGAGGCTTAAAAACACCTCGCTAGGCGCTTTGTGATCGTAATGAGGAAGCTCGGGCACCATTTTGTCGGCTTGAATAAAGGTACTCATATCGCCAATTAGCGTGATCATTTTGTCGTACAGTGTAAATGGGCTTAAATATTCGGTTTTTTCAATGTGCATTAAATTAGGATAATGCCGATTTAAGGTTTGTAGCATCAAATATTCGATAACCTCACTGCCCGTTGCGCTACCTGCCACCGACACACGTGACGAAAGCGACTGTATTCTGTGTTTAGTTAGCTTAACTAACTCACTAATAAAGCCCGCAATAAAAGGATTTGACTTAATATTAAGGCAAGGTGCAATAAAGTCTTCTTTGAGCGTTACTACGCCGTTAATACTCACATCTTCAACATGAGCAATAGGAATGCAGGCAAATTCGTTGTTATCGTCTTTACTGGTACGAATCGAAAAATCTAAACCCGATACTTCAATGGGGACGGCGTTTGATGATATCCCAGAGATATCTTTTGCTTCGTGTTCTTGAATAGCAAAACGGCTTTTTACTTGGCCATCGCGAGCAGTTTCGGTATTGCCGTGGCGTCGTATTGAAACGGCTAAATAAATGGTGGCGTCGAGGTGGTCATCGCTAATGTCGATAGCATTGGGCTGGGCATCAATCTCGGGCACGCTAAATGCGTTACCGTCGGGTAAGATTCCTTCGCACGAATTAATGCTCAACTTTACGGTTTTAAGCTGAGACTTATCAATTTCTAGGCTGAATACTCCCCAAGGGTACTGCTGGCAAAAGTAGAGGCTATTACGCAGTTGCGACTCGTGGTAGCGCGTTTGCTGCTGGAAGTGCTGGGGCTGCAACATCATGCCCTCTGACCAAACGACTCGTTTTTCCCATGCCATAACCCGTAATCCTTATTGTATGCTTAACTGCTTTTTATATTTTGCTTATTCTTATATGCTTTTGATGTGCAAGCGCTTGTTAAAGGTCTAAATTGGTGCGACTCGTACACTGAGTTTATCAATCAATACTTCAAAGCCTGCGCTTCTGAAAAAGCTCGTTTCGGGCACTGCTTCAACCGTTCGCCATGTCACCATATCGACACTTCTATACCCAACAACCACGCCGATGTAGCTAGTATTTTCAGAAATTTCTAAGTCGAGCTCGATACGTTTGCCTGGGTCAACCAAATACTCGTTTACGGCAATGAATTCGGTACCTAAGTTATTGCCAGTGTTAGCAAAAAGCTGTTCATAAGACGCGTTGTCAAAATTAATACGATTGCCCAGTTGATATATGCGCACAACCACTGACGAAGGTGTACCGTTTATATCTGGATTGATATTATCACTAGCAGAAATCACATAAGTAAAATCGACTTTCTTTTCGCCAGTTGCCCCACATGCCAGCAGGCTTAGGCTAATTATCGCGAGCCCCAACACCTTCATTAAGCTTTTCATTACCTGTCCTTATGCTATTTATTCTTTAAACTGTTAATTTGCGCTTCATAAGCGTCTGAAAAATGTGTAGAGAGTATTTCATTTAGGTTTTCGTTAACACGTTTACTCAATATATCTTGTTGTTCTTTAAAGGCTTCCCATTTTTGAGTGCCAGCCTTTAAGCCCATCATACTTTTACCTTTTTTGGTCACCGACTCTTCAATATCATCGGGGTTGAGTTCGCCCAATATGCCTGAAAGCGTTGCTTGTAAGCCCGACAAAAATGCCATTTGATGCAGTTGTATATCGTTTAAGGCCTCAGAGTAAGCTGCTTTTGCTGTCATGTATCCTGGCTTTTTCTTTACCAGCAGCATTTCTAGGGTGTCGCTTGGGTCGAGCGAAAATTTAATCGGATTATTCGACTGCGGCTTTATCATGGTCATGTTTAAGCGAGACTCTTGCTTAAATACCGACCGGCCAGCAAGTAGCGACATAATTCCTTGCGTAGACGTCATTAAAATTTCGACGAGTTCATCGGCAAATTTGTTTTTGTCAACGCTGGCAATATACTCTTTAGGTAGCCCTAGTTTTTCGTAAAGTGTTTCGAAAAAAGCGTCATTCTCACTAGTCGTAATACTACTTTGAGCGCTGGTGGCCGCTGGTGCAGGAGCAACAGAAGGCGCTACGGGCTCGGGATGCACTGGCTGTTGAGCTGGAGCAACTTGGCTCGAGGGCGCAGGCGTCTGCTCGATAGGTGCTTGCTCGATAGGTGGCTGCTCAATGCGGCCTGGCCCCTGTTTAGTGACTTGCTGCGGCGCCGGCTCAGCAGTCTCTCCCATAATGTCATCATCGGGTATAAGGTTTTGGTGTCCAGCATTGCTTAAAAAGCTCGCATCACTCCGATTTTGTGTAGTACCTGACGTTATACTGCTAGAAGTATCATCGTCAGCATCCAAGCTACCTAACTCCCAATCTTCAGGAATAGTATTGCTGGTGGTCGAAAACGCAGTGTTTGGCGTGAACTTAGATTGGCCAAAGGCCTCAGATTGATTTGTATTTAAACCAACGGGAGACTCTGCTGGGTTTGATGAGTTATTTGCAGACCCAGCAAAACTATTATCTGGCGTTGAAAACGGATTGGTAGCAGGTTTTGTTGTAGGAGCTTGTTCAGCGCTACCCGTTAGAATGTCGAACAAACCGAGGTTATCACTGGCAGTCTGTGTGTTTGAATTTGGCGTAATTACTGGGTCAGTTGGTGAATGATTACTGTCAAATAAAGGCATGTTATTGCTGGTATTTGGCGTATCAAATGTTGGGTTGGTCGCAGCAGGTGTTGGTGCCTGGCCAGTCACTAAACCCAATAAATCTGATTGTTCTGAATTACTCACACTGGGGGTCGGCGCTGCTTCTTGGCACACAATTTCTACAACCTGAATGCTAAATTTTCCTAAGCTGAGCTTGTCGTTAGCGCGTAAAATATAGGTATTTCCCTTGCCAAGTGGTGACTCCGCATCATTTATAAATACCCCATTACTACTGGTGTCGGTCAGTACAAATTGATTGTTAAGGAAATTAACGGCAATGTGTTTATTAGATATGTAGCGGTCGGTGTCGTTTAGTGTCCAATCGCACTGTGCAGAGCGCCCAATTGTGCCGCCCAAACTGGTAAATTTGCAGGCATCACTCTGCCCAGCTGTACTTCCAGATACCAGTTGTAGTTGCAAATGTGCCATATAACTACTGTTCCTCTTTTCAAAACGTCCACATTTAGCAAATGAACTAAAGTACGTTTTCGTTTTTTCCGGCTCGGTAAGACTAGCGCGCTAGCCTGTTAATCACGTTGTTAGGTTATAAGTAAATCATAAAAAAGGCAAAAGCTTTCATGGGCTTTTCGTCTTTTACAATTTGTTTTTATGAGCTTGTCGTTATACGGCTTTTGCAGCTTGATGTGCAAAAAATGACGGATATTTAGCCGAATAAGCTTTCTTTTATTGTTTTTTTTGTGTTAACTTCGTTATTAACCCAGTTAACAATAGTGTGTTGCAAGCAACGGCGAGTTGATAAAGCCTTATGTCTTGCACAACGAACAGTCCTGTATAAAGGAATTCGTAATGGATTATGAGGTACTGATCTCTACACCTATCTCTGCCGAGAATAGCTGTGGTGAGAACCTTGAAGATGACTCTGGCTTTCAAAGTTTCTTTTTTGAAGCCGAAGGTACGCCCGAAAGATATGACGGCTCAAACACCCTTCCTGCCGAACCGCCAGATTGGCGCGCCATTAAGAAAAAAGCACTTGCTTATTTAGACACCACGAAAGACTTAAAATTAATTGCGATACTCAGCCAAGCAGTTCTTAACACTGAAGGGCTTGTAAAATTTGAAGAGTGTTTGAAAGGTCTATCAGCCTTGTTGCAAGCCAATTGGGAAGACGTGTTTCCGCCACTTGATGAAGACGATGGCGATCCGATGGAGCGCGTATCAGCCTTGGGCGATTTAAACCATTCTTTTATTGTAAATACGTTGAAAAACACTGCACTTGGTAGTGTGAAGGGTTTAGGTGATGCGACTTTATCAACAATCGAAAAGGCGGTTAATGGTGCAGACGACAGCACCTTAACTCTCTCACAAATTAAAGGTATTTTTAGCGAAGTATCTGATGAAGACTCTACCTCAACCTACACCGCTATTGTTCAGTGCTCGGTGCACCTGAGCACAATTAATCAACTATTTATCGACAATTCGGGCAACGAGTACTCAATCTCGTTCGACACCACCATCGACACCTTATCAGAACTTCAAAACGTGTTTGCTAAATACGGCAAAGTGGCTATTGAAATAGAAGAAACTGAAATTGAATCAGATGATGAAAGCGGCGCTGATACTAGCTCTGCAGGTCAAAATGCCAATCAAGACGAAAATAAAATGGCAGGAGGAGGTACAAACGTGCAACCATTCTCACAAGGCGGTCGTATATCCTCGAGGAAAGATGTTGAAAAATGTTTTGAGATGATTTTAGAGTATTATGAAACCTACGAATCATCTAGCCCAGTTCCAATTTTGGTGAACCGAGCAAACAAACTGGTGCACTTAAGCTTTTTAGAAATAATGAAGGATATTTATCCTGATGCAATTACCACTTTGCAACAATTAGGTGGTTTAGAAGATAAAGAAGAAGAAGCAGACAGTGGTACCACCGACGATAATTGGTAGCTTAGATTAGGTGTAAGTCCTAACTTGCATACATTTAACGTGGTCCACACTGGTATAAATTAAAAAAGGAGACGACAAGTGTCAAGCGGTCAAAAATTTATTGGTAGAAACCGAGCGCCACGCGTTCAAATTGATTACGACGTAGAGTTGTACGGCGCCGAGAAAAAAGTACAAATTCCGTTTGTTATGGGAGTAATGGCCGACCTTAGCGGAAACCCAGCCGAGCCACTTGCCCCTATTTCTGAGCGAAAGGTACTTGAGATAGACGTTGATAACTTTGACGAGAGGTTAAAAGCGACTAAGCCACGCGTTCAGTTTTCTGTGCCCAACACGCTAACTGGAGAAGGTAATCTTCCTGTAGAAATGACCTTCGAAAGTATGGATGATTTCTCACCAGCAGCCATAGCGGCTAAAACTGACGGCTTAAAACAATTATTAGAAGCGCGTACGCAACTAGCTAACTTAATCACCTACATGGATGGTAAAGACGGCGCCGAAGAGCTCATTGCCAAGGTATTGGCAGACCCAGCACTACTTGAAACACTAAGTGCAGCACCCAAACAAGATGACGAAGCAGGCAAAGAGGACTAAGAAATGGCTGAACAAGAAAACGTAGCAGCAGAAGGCGCAGTCGAGACACTTGACGGTGATAGTTTTGCCTCCTTATTGCAAAAAGAGTTTAAACCAAAATCTGACCATGCAAAAACGGAAGTAGAAAAAGCAGTTAACACTTTGGCTGGTTTTGCTTTACAAGACGTCAATAAAATTTCAGACGATACCGTACATTCTATTGAAGCAATTATCGCGGAGATCGACGCCAAATTAACGTCTCAGGTAAATGAAATCCTTCACAACCCAGAATTCCAGCAGTTAGAAGGTAGTTGGCGTGGTTTGCATTATCTTGTAAATAACACTGAAACCGATGAATACTTAAAAGTACGAGTATTTAATATTTCTAAGAAAGAGCTGAGTAAAAACCTTAAGAAGTTCGCAGGTACTGCATGGGATCAAAGCCCAGTCTTCAAGAAGTTTTATGAAGAAGAGTACGGCCAATTTGGTGGTGAGCCCTTCGGCGCAATTGTAGGTGACTACTACTTTGACAACAGTCCTGGCGACGTTGCTTTGTTGTCAAACATGTCAAAAATATGCGCAGCTTCACATTCACCATTTATCAGTGCGGCATCGCCGGGCTTGTTGCAAATGGACAGTTGGGACGAGCTAACTAACCCAAGAGACTTAACCAAAGTGTTCTCAACGCCTGATTTTGCATCATTCCGTTCACTACGTGAAACAGAAGACGCAAAATACATCGCGCTTACCATGCCTCGCGTATTATCGCGTTTGCCTTATGGTAACGATACTGATCCGGTAGAAGGCTTTGATTTTGAGGAAGATGTAAGCGGTCCTGGTTCGTCTAAGTATGCTTGGACAAACGCCGCTTATTCTATGGCAGTAAACATTAACCGTTCGTTTAAAGAATACGGCTGGTGCTCGCGCATACGCGGTATTGAGTCGGGTGGCGCAGTACAAGGTTTGCCAGTACATACCTTCCCAAGCGACGACGGTGGTGTTGATATGAAATGCCCAACCGAAGTTGCGATTAGTGACCGCCGTGAAGCAGAACTTGCAGCTTGTGGCTTGATGCCGCTAATTCACCGTAAAAATTCTGATATGGCTGCCTTTATTGGTGCGCAAACACTGCAAAAGCCTGCTGTATATGATGACCCAGATGCAAGCGCTAATGCCGCACTAGCCGGCCGCTTACCCTATCTTTTTGCAACGTGTCGATTTGCTCACTACTTAAAATGCATTGTGCGCGACAAAGTAGGTTCGTTTAAAGAACGTGATGACATGCAAAAATGGCTACAAAGTTGGATTAATGACTATGTAGATGGCGCACCCACAACGTCTAGCGAAGAAACTAAAGCAACTAAACCGCTCGCTGGCGCAGAAGTAGTTGTAGATGAAGTAGAAGGAAGCCCTGGTTATTACAGCGCTAAATTCTTTTTAAGACCGCATTACCAACTTGAAGGCCTAACCGCATCGTTACGTTTAGTATCGAAGTTGCCTTCAGAGAAGGAATAAAGCAGGACTAACAAACACAATACGTTTTTTTTAAATATTTGAGGAGAGTACACATGGCTGTAGATATGTTTTTGAAACTTGATGGTATCAAGGGCGAAGCGCAAGATAAAACACATAAAGATGAAATCGATATTCTTGCATGGAGCTGGGGCTTAAGCCAATCTGGCACAACGCACGCAGGTAGTGGTGGCGGTGCTGGTAAGGCAAGCTTCCAAGACTTGAGCATTACTAAGTATGTTGATCGTTCGTCGATGACATTGATGGAGCACGTTGCTAACGGCAAACACATTGCCAAGGCAAAATTATTTGTACGTAAAGCAGGTGGCACGCCACTTGAGTACATCAAAATTGAAATGGAAGACATTATTGTAACTTCTGTTTCAACAGGTGGTTCTGGCGGTGAAGACAGATTAACTGAAAACGTTACTTTGAACTTCTCTGTTGTTAAAACACAATACGTTCCACAGAAGAAAGACGGTACTGGCGAACCTGGTATCAACTTCGGTTGGGACATTGCAGCGAACACTACCGCTCCTGCAATGAAGTAAAACATATAAAGGCCGTTTGCCAAGAGCACTCGGCCTTTTTTAGCTCTACTACTTTTTGAAACAACCTTGCAGAACCGACTACAAGGCGAACTGTAACAATAACTTCCATACTTACTGCAATACCAAAGGAGAGAAGCAATGACTGCCGCTGAGCTATTTAAACAAGGGAATTTAGCTGAGTGTAAGGCACAGTTATTTTCTGAGGTAAAAAAAGACCCTAGTAGCATGGAGCTGCGCATTTTTCTTTTTCAATTTTCGTGTATTGAACGCGATTGGAAACGCGCCCTTAATCAGCTCAATGTGCTAAAAGAGATGTCAGACTCGAATTTGGCATTGGTCAATACTTACGAACAAATTATCAATTGCGAGAAAAAACGCGAACTCGTGATTGCCGGCGACAAAGAACCCACATGCTTTGGCGAGCCGCTTGATTGGATGGCGTATTACGTTCAGGCATATCAACATGCAAGTGCCACCCAATTTGAACAAGCTTTATCATTGATTAATCAAGGCGCAGAGCTTGCGCCAGCTTTAAGCGGTAAAGTAGATGATGTTCCTTTTGAATGGATTTCTGATGGCGACCTACGCTTTGGGCCATGCATTGAAGTCATGCTAAACGGTGGTTACTACTGGCTACCCTTTCAATACATTAGCGAGCTACAGTTTGAACCTGTAGAAGACTTGCGCGACATAGTGTGGCGGCCTGCTAATTTAACTTTAAAAAATAATGGCCAATTAATCGTGTTTGTGCCCGTGCGTTACCCAATAAACGCAAATACGACAGATGCACAGTTATTATCGCGCACTTGTGAATGGTTTGAGCCTATTGAGCAGTTTTATATGGGCAACGGGCAGCGTGTATTAATGACCAACGACACAGAATATCCTTTACTTAACATCAATAAAATTACCTTCGATTAAAGTATGCCTGAATTATCGCAAAAAGAGCGCTTGCAGCTATCGCTACTTGATAGGCTCTCGGATGATGAGCCTCATAAAACGAGCGAGTCACGCGAAAAACGTGTTATTTCAGTATCTAAATTAAAAGAACTGGTGCAGCGAGATTTGGCTTGGCTATTAAATACAGTTGCTGCCAGCACCAATATCGAACTTGATGAGTTTGCAGAAGTGAAGAGCTCCACGCTTAACTATGGTATTCCCGATTTATCGGGCACTACTGCAACTACTTTGAATGTTAAGGCCCTTGAGCGCGAGCTACTTAAATGTATAAAAAATTACGAACCTCGCCTTATTCCCCGTTCGTTAAAGCTACGTGTGCAATTGGCAGAAGAAGAAATGAGCGGAAATACCTTATCGATAGAAATTAGCGGCGACTTATGGGCACAGCCATTACCGCTACAGCTATTTTTAAAAACCGATGTCGATATAGAAAACGGCAACATGACCATTAGTCAGTGGCGGTAATTGGCGATGGATGCGAAATTTCTAGACCTATATAATCAAGAGCTTAAGTTTATTCGTGAGTCGGGCTCTGAATTTGCTAAAGAATATCCCAAAATTGCTGGTCGCTTAGGCATAGATGGCTTTGATTGTTCCGACCCTTATGTAGAACGTTTACTCGAGGGTTTTGCCTTCTTATCTGCGCGGATACATCTTAAGCTAGATGCGTCTTTTCCTGATTTTACTCAGCACTTAATGGAGCTATTGTTTCCGACTTTTTTGCAGCCGCTACCGTCGATGCTAATTACCCAGTTTACGCCCGACTACGAAGAAGGTAGTTTGTTAGAGGGTGTTAAAATTCCGCGTGATACGCCTTTGCATAGCTTGTTAGGTAAAGGTGAACAAACTGCTTGTGAATATCGCACCTCTCACGACGTGACGCTTTGGCCAATCAAAATTTCTCATGCCGAGTACTTAAACGCGCAAGACATCTCGTCTTATATCAGCAGAGGTCAGGTGGCTAAAACACCTAAGAGCGGTATTTTAATTACGCTCGAAACCGCGCCTAATATTACTTTTGCAGAAATCGCTTTAGACTCTCTTAATTTGCACCTTAGAGGCAGTGAGTCGTTCCCGTTATATTTATTTGAAGCTATGTTTACTGGGTTTCAAGGGGTTTTGTACAAAACTGGCGATAGTATGTGGCGCAGGGAGTCGCAGGCCACAACACTCGACGCTATCGGTTACGACAAAGACGAAGCTTTGCTGCCTTACTGTAACCGTCAGTTTGATGGTTTTAGATTATTACGTGAATACTTTGCTTTTGTTAGGCGCTATTTGTTTTTGGAGATTGGCAATTTGCGACCTACTTTGTCGCAGTGCAATCAAAGTAAAATACAGCTTCTAATTATGCTCGACCGTCAAGACAACAGGCTCGAAAACTTAGTCAGCGCCGAAAATTTTGCCTTGCATTGTAGCCCTGCAATTAACTTATTCCCGAAACGTGCAGAGCGAATCAACTTGTCGCGCGTGAGTGACTCTTTTCATGTGGTACCCGATAAGTTAAGGCCACTAGACTTTGAAGTTTGTGCAATAAACGACGTAAAAGGGTTTGGCAGTGGGGTGGACTCAAGCTCGAAGTTCTTGCCTTTGTACGGCAGTGACGACAAGCCCAATATGAAACACCGTGGGTATTATACAAGTGCCCGCAGTACGCGTATTTTAGGCGTAAACGAACGTAAGTTTGGACACCGTTCAAGTTATATCGGCACCGAAGTGCACTTATCTTTGGTTGACCCTAAAAATGCGCCATATGCAGAAGGCTTGCGCCAGTTGGCGGTTGAAACACTGTGTTGCAATCGTGACTTACCTTTAATGATGCCGCTAGGCAAGGGCTCAACCGATTTTACTATTGAAACCGGCGCACCTTGCGATGCAGTGCGCTGTGTGGGCGAACCTACAAGGCCAAGCGGACCGCTAAGCACGGGAAATGTCGCTTGGGATCTGATTAATCAGTTGTCGATTAACTTTTTGGGCATGAGCGGCGAATCTGATCAAGACACTTTAAATGCCCTCAAAACCCTACTTGGCTTGATGATGAATAAAAATGACCATGCTCAAACCAAGTTGGTAGACGGTATTATTGATGTCAGTATTAAACAAATCACCAGCCGCTTACCGTTTACCGGCCCAATTTGTTTTGGCCGAGGTTTAGAAGTCGCCATTAACCTTGATGAAATGGCTTACGAAGGCAACAGCATCTTTATGCTAGGCATGGTGCTCGACCGATTTTTTGCTCAGTACGTGAGTGTTAACTCGTTTACTCAATTAGTGTTAAGTTCGTCCAACCGCGGAGAGATTCATAGGTGGCCCATTCGAATAGGCTCACGAAGCGCTATTTAGAGCACTTAGTCAGCGACAACAATGAATTATACAAGCAAGGACTTGAGCCATTGCTGCGCTATCTTGACGCGAATGCGCCATTGTCTAAACGTATTGGTTATTCGGTATCACCTAAACAAGATGCACTGCGTTTAGGGCAAACACCCCTGCTGCATTTTCATTCTTCGGCTTTTACAGGTCTGCACTTTAATAAGGTAAACGGTAACTATAAACTCAAAAACGCCTATTGGGGAATGCTGGGCATTAATGGCCCGTTGCCTACACACATCACTGAATATGCCATTGAGCGAATTTATCGACACAAAGACGATACCCTCGCTGAGTTTTTGGATATTTTTAATCATCGATTTTTGAGTCTATTTTATCGTGCATGGGCCGACGCTCAGCCTGCTGTTAGTCATGACAGGCCTGAGGCAGATATATTTAAGAAACGGATATCTGTTTTTGCGGGCGAGGTAGACGATTGCGGTGAAGCGTCGTCTGAGTTTGGCGTTCCTTTAAACGCCGGGCCCTACTTAGCAGGCTTGTTTAGTCAAAAAAGCCGAAGTGCAAGTTCACTCAAGCAAGTCTTAAGCGAATATTTGGGCCATGCAGTGAGCATAGAAGAATTTGAAGGTGCATGGTATACCCTACAAGAAAACGAACAGTGTCAGCTAGGTGTGCGCAATGCTGGTCTTGGCACCGACTGCATATTAGGGTTGCGAACGTATCAGCGGTGTTTTAATTTTTCGATAGTCATTGGCCCTTTGTTATACGACGAATATATTGCTTTGCTGAGCAATAACGAGCGTTTTGAGATGATCAAACGCCTTGCGACTAAAATGGTCGGTGCCGAATACAGCTTTAGCATTAAGTTAGCGTTGGCTGACAAGCAGTCTCGCCCTAGCTATTTGGGCAAAGCAAGCTTGGGAATTAACGCTTGGTGTCAAAACCAAGCGTGTTCGCAAACACTGAAGTCAAGAACACCAGCAACGTCAAATATAAAATCAAAAGAGCAGTTAAATATAGTATACGAACGAGCATCATAACGAAAATATAAAAAGGAAAAGAGCATGGCAGAGATCAGTCGGGTCAATCTATTTGGCAAACTTAACCCACTTGCATACAAAGCTGTTGAGAGCGCGACGGTTTTCTGTAAATTGCGCGGTAACCCCTACGTTGAGCTGGTGCATTGGTTCCAACAAATTTTGCAGTTGCAAGATTCTGACATACATAAAATTATTCAACACTTTGACATAGACCCCTCCGTGTTGGCAAAAGACATGACCAACGCGCTTGAATCATTGCCACGCGGGGCAACGTCAATTTCTGATTTATCAAGTCGTATTGAAGACTCCATTGAGCGTGCTTGGGTTTACGGGTCGTTGGTATACGGCGACTCTCATGTGCGTATGGCTTATGTCATATTAGGCATGTTAAAAACCCGCGAGCTTAAGAGTGCATTGCTCGGCATGTCGAACGAGTTTGCCAAAATCAAAACAGAGGCTTTCAGCGACGATTTAACCAGTATTGTTGCAGGTTCGACTGAAGATAATATGCAAGCCAACGATGGTTCTGCAATAGGTGCAGAGCCCGGCACGGCAAGTGATGCTATGGCGCCTGCAACGATGGGCAAACAGGAGGCTTTAAAACAATTTACAACAGACCTCACTGAGCAGGCGGCTGAGGGCGAGCTCGACCCAATTATTGGGCGTGACGAAGAAATACGACAACTTATCGATATACTCATGCGCCGCCGCCAAAACAATCCTATTTTGACCGGCGAAGCGGGTGTAGGTAAAACCGCGGTTGTAGAAGGCTTTGCCCATCGCATTAATAAAGGTGATGTACCGCCTCTATTAAAAGATGTGAAGCTGCTTTGTTTGGATATAGGCTTATTACAAGCTGGCGCAAGCATGAAAGGTGAATTTGAAAACCGTTTAAAACAGGTGATTGAAGAAGTGAAGTCGTCGCCTACGCCTATTATTATGTTTATTGACGAAACCCACACCCTAGTAGGAGCCGGCGGCGCTGCCGGTACCGGTGATGCGGCAAACTTACTCAAACCTGCGCTTGCTCGCGGAGAACTGCGCACCATTGGTGCAACGACCTGGGCAGAGTATAAAAAACACATAGAAAAAGACCCTGCGTTAACGCGCCGCTTTCAAGTAGTCAAAGTAGAAGAGCCGAGCGAAGAACGTGCGATCTTAATGCTACGTAATATCGCAAGTATGCTTGAAAAACATCACCATGTTGAAATGCTCGATTCTGCCATAGAGGCTGCGGTTAAATTGTCTCACCGCTATATTCCGGCGCGTCAATTACCGGATAAAGCGGTAAGTTTGCTCGATACCGCAGGCGCACGCGTGGCAGTGAGCCAATTTGCAACGCCTGCAGAATTAGAAGATTGTAAACAGCGTATTGAGAACCTGCGCAAAGAGAGCACAATTTTAGGCAACGAAGCGGCTATCGGGCTTGAAAATACTAAACGCTCAAAAGAAGTGGAAGAGCTGCTTGCAAGTGAACTCACATTAGAGGGTGAACTAAACGAAAAATGGGAAAAAGAAAAAGCGGCAGTGGATGCTTTATTAGCCGCACGTCGCAAGTTGCGAGAGCTTATAAGCGAACAAGCCGCTTTTGAAGCGAGAGCTGAAGCAGGTGAGAGTGGCGACAGCGAAGAGTCTGTTGAGAATGCCGCGCAAGAGCCAGAAGAAGAAATAGACTACGAAACAGAAATAACGAATGCCAAAGCTGAGCTCGAAACCTTACACGCAGACCTAGACGAGCTACAAGGTGAAAACCCACTTATTTTGCCAGCTTGTGACGAGCAAGCGGTTGCTGCAGTGGTGGCAGACTGGACTGGCATACCCGTAGGTAAAATGGTGTCTGATGAGATAAACGTAGTACTCAGTTTAGCCGAGATTATGAAGAAGCGAGTAATTGGTCAAGATCACGCAATGGAGATGATAGCCAAACGCATACAAACATCTCGAGCAGGGCTTGATAACCCAAATAAACCGATAGGCGTGTTTATGCTGTGTGGCCCTTCAGGCACCGGTAAAACAGAAACCGCACTGACCTTAGCCGAATCTTTGTATGGCGGCGAACAAAACGTAATCACCATTAATATGAGTGAATTTCAGGAAGCCCATACAGTATCGACACTCAAAGGAGCGCCTCCAGGTTACGTAGGATACGGCGAAGGCGGCATACTCACTGAAGCCGTGCGTCGTAAGCCTTATTCTGTGGTGCTTTTAGACGAAGTTGAAAAAGCGCACCCCGATGTACATGAGATCTTTTTCCAAGTCTTTGATAAGGGCGTAATGGAAGATGGCGAAGGCCGCATGATTGATTTTAAAAACACATTGATTTTGTTGACCTCAAATGTGGGCAGCGATCTTATTATGAATATGTGTAGCGACCCTGACCTTATGCCTGAACCCGATGGCATCACAAAAGCGTTGCGCGAGCCGCAGTTACAAATATTCCCAGCAGCCTTACTCGGGCGAATTGTGAGTATTCCTTATTATCCGCTGTCTGAAGACATGATTAACGCCATAACGCGCTTGCAGCTTGACCGCATTAAACATCGGGTTGAGTCGGGCCAAGGTATTTCGTTTACCTATACCGATGCAGTGGTCGATTTGGTTGTGAGCCGATGCACCGAACTTGAAAGCGGCGGCCGAATGATTGACTCTATTCTCACTAATACCTTGTTGCCTGAATTGAGCAATCAGTTTTTGAATAAGATGTTAGCGGGCACGCCGCTCGTGTCGGTCACCGTAGATGCCAAAGACGGTGATTTTGAATACGAGATTGTGCAAGATGATAACGCCTAACTAGTATTATCAGTAGACTAGAGCAAAGGGCATTAATTTAAGTAGAGGGTGTATGAGCATAAGACAATACGCTTGTAATCATTGCCAAAAGCCGATGAGCTTTATTGATTACAATCGCAATCCTTATTGCTCAGCACCTGCTTGCCAGCAAAGACGAGTGGCGCAAGAGTTAATTGAAAACAAACGGGTGACCACGGCGCAAGTAAAAAACGCCGCGGAAACCTTTTTGGAGAATGAGCCAGAGCTTGCTAAGAATATGCGAGGCAAAAAGAGTAAGCAAGCACTTACTGTATCTTTAGTCCCTAGTAATAATAGCCCTTTAACAAAGCTTCCTGAACAACGTGCTGCAGCTTTTTTAATGCATTTACGCGAAATATATAAGGACGTTCAAACAAATACACCCGACAATCATCCCACTTACGTAGCCGACATTGAACCAGACGACTCCCCAGAATTAAAAAGTCTGTTAGGTAATGCATGCGCCACTTGTAAAGGTAATTGTTGTCGTTTAGGTGAAACTCATGCCTTTCAAGACTACTGGTCTTTAAAGCGATATTTGCAAACCCAAGCCCCCCTCACAGAAGACGAGCTAGTGAGTCAGTTCGAGGCTTATTTGCCAGAATTCAGCACTAACGACGCTTGTGTGTTTCAAGGCAGCAAAGGCTGCACATTGCCAGAAAACATGCGCTCAATTACATGCAACAACCATAAATGTTATCCGCTGATTGAGTTTCAGAGGCAAATAACGCATCAGCCCAATGGTATTAAAGCTATTGGCGCGGTGCGCGGTCGCAATGTAGATACAATAGCGGTATTTACTGAAAAAGATTTTCACTACATTGAAGTGAACTAGTTGTGAATGTATATGAATTTGGTGCTTTAGATGCACAATATGCAAGTTATGCTGCAAGCCAAACTGACGCGTTAAAACGCTTGTTTTTGATGGATGGATTATCAAAATTTGTCGATTGGCCTGATGATATCTTTATACAGTTTAATGATGATTCGTTTAACAAAGGTAAACCACTTCCAGACATAGCACACTTGAGCATAGGTAGTGTGGTTCTTAATGGTAGAGCATTCAAAGCGCTGCATAGCTGCTTGTCTGATTTTGGTGAATTTTTGCAACTGCACTATCAATCTGAAGTTTGCTATCTCTACAATGTGACCAATATTGTAGATTGCGCTCAAGAAACAGGAACTGGTCGTTTAGCTCAGTTAAAACCTCCAAAGTTTGAGCAAGAACGTTTACCTTCACACGGGACCGTCTTTAAAATACCTTCGCGAAAATCAACTCATTTGTATGTTGCAGGTGAGTCTCTTCAAAAGCTGATTGATGAAAACAATCTATCAGGGGCTACCTTTACTTTAATGTAGCTATCATTTGCAATCTTTTGTTACACAATCAATGCATGCAAGATTTATCTTTATGAGATAGTATAAAATTCGAACGTCAAACAAATAATAATAATTAAAAAAAGTTAGCTCTTATTGAGGCCTCACAAAGCTTCAGCATCACAAACATCTCAACAATTATAATAGGTTGACACTGCCACCGCCGCGCTTAGGTATTATCAATATCTGTATGGCGAGCGTTTGTCGGTAAAACCCATAAATACCTAACGAGGGAAAACCATGGATAGACGTAATTTTATTAAACTAGGCGGTGCCGCTGGTGTGGGGGCAATGTTTTTACCCATGTCGGGTATGGCAGTGAGTGTCGACCAACTACTCGATAAGCCAATGGATGCAGCCTATAAAAAGACATTGGCAAACATTGCCTTAAACGCCGCTAAAGCGAAGGGCGCAAGCTATGCCGATGCCAGAATTGGCCGCTATTTAAATCAGTTTGTTACCACTTCAGAAGCGGTTGTAGACAGCATCGTTAACACAGAAAGTGCCGGTATTGGTATACGTGTAATTGCCAATGGTACTTGGGGCTTTGCATCAACCTCTATTATGACCCCCGACAGTATTGCTAAAACCGCTGAAAAAGCGGTTGCTGTGGCAAAAGCCAATTCAAAATTTCAGACCGAACCCGTTAAATTAGCACCGGTAAAAGGTGTGGGTGATGTCACTTGGAATACCCCAATTAAGAAAAATGCGCTTGAGGTGCCGGTAAAAGACAAGGTCGACTTGTTGCTATCGGTTAATGACGCGGCCATGAAAAACGGCGCTAACTTTATTACTTCAGTATTGTTTTTGGTTAACGAACAAAAGTTTTTTGCCTCAACAGACGGCTCATATATCGACCAAGACGTACACCGTTTATGGGCTCCATTTTTTGCGACCGCAATCGGCGAAAGTGGCTTTAAACAGCGCACCGGCCTTGGCAACCCTGTAGGCATGGGTTTTGAATACTTAGACGGCAAAGAAGAAGACAAAATACGCGTAAGCGGCGCAAACGTAGGCTACAAAAACAGCTACGACATTATTGAAGACGCCACCGCAGCGGGTAAACAGTTGCAAGCTAAACTTAAAGCGCGTTCAGTAGAGCCCGGCAAGTACGACCTTGTGCTCGACCCTGCTCACTTAATGCTAACCATTCATGAGTCGGTAGGTCACCCGCTTGAGCTTGACCGAGTACTAGGTTACGAAGCTAACTTTGCCGGCACCAGTTTTGCCACCCTCGATAAGTGGAAAAGCGGCAAGTTCCAGTATGGTTCTGATATTGTTAATTTATTTGCAGACAAAACCCAAGAGAATTCCTTAGGCAATGTTGCTTTTGATGACGAAGGCGTTAAAACTAAAGAATGGGATTTAGTCAAAGACGGTATATTGGTTAATTACCAAGCCACTCGCGACCAAGTGCATATGATTGACCAAAATGAATCGCACGGTTGTTGTTACTCACAAAGCTGGCGCGACGTGCAATTTCAACGTATGCCCAACGTGTCTTTGCGTCCTAATAAAGAGGATATTTCTGCAGATGATGTCATTAAAGATGTCGAAAATGGCATTTACATTGCCGGGCGTGGCTCGTTTTCAATCGACCAACAGCGTTATAACTTCCAATTTGGTGGTCAGCTGTTTTATGAAATTAAAGACGGCAAAATTACCGATCAAATTGAAGACGTTGCTTACCAGTCAAATACTCAAGAGTTTTGGAATAACTGTGTGCAAATGGCCGGTAAGTCAGACTATCGAGTAGGTGGCTCGTTCTTTGATGGTAAAGGCCAGCCCTCGCAAGTTAGTGCTGTATCTCACGGTTGCCCCACAACGCGTTTTAATAACGTTAATGTGATCAACACTGCGCGCAAAGTATAGTCGACAAATAAGGAAAATTACCATGACAATTATGAATGAAAAAGACGCAAAAGCCTTGTTGACTAAAGTGATCAAGCTGTCAAAAGCTGACGAAATAGAATGTAATTTAGACGGCCTCGAGGGCGGTAATATTCGCTATGCTCGAAACTCTGTTTCTACAGCTGGCGAAGAAAGCGATTTAACCCTAGCGGTGCAGTCTCCCTTTGGTAAACGCACCGGCGTGGCAACTATCAATGAATTTGACGATGCATCTTTAGCTAAAGTGGTTAGGCGTTCAGAAGAACTCGCTAAGCTCGCACCAGAATCTGAAGAGTACACACCGGTTTTTGGCAAACAAAAATACCTCGAAAGTAAAACCTACTTTGATTCAACTGCGAGTGTTACGCCAGAAGATAGAGCACAAGCAGCAGAAGACAGCATAGTGCCCTCCAAGAAAAACAAACTCGTGTCTTCGGGCTTTCTTGAAGAAACGGTTAGCTTTACCGCCATTATGAATAATAAAGGATTGTTTGCTTACAATGCCGCAACTGAGGTGGACTTTTCGGTAACAATCCGTACTGAAGATGGCACAGGGTCGGGCTGGGCATCACGCGATTATAGCGATGTGTCAAAGCTTGATACCGCAAAAGCATCAAATATTGCCATTAGCAAAGCTAAAAACTCAGCTAATGCAAAGGCAATGGAGCCAGGTAAATACACGGTTATTTTAGAGCCTGCTGCAAGTGTTGGTTTGCTGGGCAATATGGTGCGTAACATGAGCCAACGCTCAGCCGACGAAGGCCGTAGTTTTTTAAGCTACAAGCCAAAAGAAGGCGAAGATCCAGAAAAAGCGCCTAAAAACCGCATGGGCGAGAAAATGTTCGATGAGCAGGTCAATATTTACAGCGACCCACAACACCCTGAGGTACCGGCTTCTCCATTTGGTGGCAACGGTTACCCGCGCGCTAAAACCCAGTGGGTGAAAAACGGCGTAGTCACCAATATGTTTAATTCGCCATATTGGGCTAAAAAAACCGGCGTTGATTATAAGCCGTTTGGTGGCAACATTATCATGGGTGGCGGCGACGAGTCGCTTGAAGACATGATTGCTAGCACGCGCCGCGGTATTTTAGTTACGCGCTTGTGGTACATACGCCAGCTCGACCCGCAAACATTGCTCTATACCGGTTTGACACGTGATGGCACTTTTTATATTGAAGACGGCAAAATTAAGTTCCCAGTGAAAAACTTCCGTTTTAATGAAAGTCCAATCATTATGCTAAACAACATAGAAGCGCTCGGTAAACCACAACGCATTAGCGGCAATATGATCCCGCCAATGAAGCTACGTGACTTTACCTTTAGTAGCTTGTCTGACGCGGTTTAAAATTAGCTTATTGGTCATAAATGCGCTACTTTGGGCTTTGATAATGAGCTTAAATGTAGCGCTAAGCTGCGATTAATTTCAGATAACAAGAGCCATGAAACGTCGACAATTTATTCAAAAAGCGAGTGCGCTTGCCTTAGCGGGTTTGCTCCCTAATAAACTATTAGCTCAAGACTACGACTTCTATTTTACTCGCTTAAGCTACGAGTCGGGCAATTGGGATGTAGATGAGCGTATGCCGGCTAACGTGCTTAATTCATTAATTGAGTATACAAGTTTACGGGTTGATTTAACTGAACGCGTGATTCCCTTATCTGACCCGACAATGCTGAACTCTCCTTTTTGCTATATGGCAGGGCACCGGCTTGTGCAGTTTTCTAACCAAGAAAAACGTAACTTTGAGCGCTATGTGAAAAACGGCGGCTTTGTATTTGCAGACGACTGTAATCACGATATCGACGGCATGTTTGCTCGTACCTTTGAAAAACAAATGGCCGATATTTTTGGTGCAGACGCGCTTCAAAAAATTCCTAACGATCATCCTATTTACTCTAGCTTTTTTGAGTTTGATGGCCCTCCACGCACATCGATGGAGCTAAACGGCTGGGGCGACGACATTGTTCATGAGTACCTAAAAGCCATAATTATTGATGGCCGAATAGGGGTGTTATACAGCAACAAAGACTTTGGTTGTGAATGGGACTATGACTTTAGAAACAAACGCTGGCTGCGAGTAGACAATACCAAATTTGCAGTCAACATTGTTATGTACGCCATGACGGCATAAGAGAATTAAAATGACAAAAAGCCTCACCCAAGAAGAAATACAAACGCTCATTGGCAAATTAAGCCAAGTTAATGATGAAGTGGGTAAAGTCATTGTGGGTCAACAAGATGTGCTTAAGCTACTCATGGTAAGCTTGCTTGCTGGTGGCCACTGCATGTTAGAAGGCGTGCCAGGCCTCGCTAAAACCCTAATGGTAAGCTCATTGGCGAATGCTCTTGAGTTGATGTTTAAACGTGTCCAGTTTACGCCCGACTTAATGCCCAGCGATATTATTGGTACTGAAATTCTTGAGACCGATCACGAAACATCGCAGCGGTTTTTTAAGTTTCAGCAGGGCCCTGTGTTCACACAAATATTGTTAGCAGACGAAATTAACCGTACACCGCCTAAAACGCAAGCGGCTTTGCTAGAAGCCATGCAAGAACGACAAGTAAGCTATGCGGGCAAGGTTTACCCGCTGCCAGCGCCATTTTTTGTATTGGCGACTCAAAACCCTGTTGAACAAGCCGGTACTTATCCTTTACCTGAGGCGCAATTAGACCGGTTTTTGATGTTTTTGCATGTTGATTACCCAAGCGAAGCTGAAGAAATAGACATACTCAAGCGGACCACCAGTAATGAAAAAGTATCCATTTCGGCGCAGCTCACGGTGGATGATTTACTAGGGCTTCAACAGATAGTTAGACAAGTCGAAATTAACGACGACATGCTGGCCTATGTTGCTCGCCTTGCTCGGCAAACGCGCCCGGCAACTTCAAGCATTGATACGATAAAAGAATATGTGCGCTGGGGAGCAGGGCCTCGCTGTGGTCAGGCGCTGGTGTTGTGCGCTAAGGCGCATGCGATATTATCGGGTACGTTTGTGGTTAGCATAGACGATATCCATGGCGTGGCAGATGCCGTGCTGCGCCATCGCCTTTTACTTAATTTTCAGGCCGAGGCGCAAAATGTAACGGTCACAACGGTGATAGATGCTTTGTTAGCGGGCGTTGATAAACCCACTAGCCCTTTGCAAAACTAAAGGCGCAACTTCGTGTCTGCATTACTTAATAACGCTACTATTGCACAAATAAAAGATATCGAACTGCGCACGCGAATGCTCGCGCGAGGCGCAATTCATGGCCATCACCAAAGCAATTTACGCGGGCTAGGAATAGAGTTTAACCAGTTTAGAACTTATGAGCCCGGAGACGAGCCATCAAAAATTGATTGGAAGCTTTTTTCGCGCAGCGACCGCTACTTTGTGCGCGAAGCAGAAAAAGAAAGCGCCATTAATGTGTGGGGTATAGTGGACTGCAGTGAGTCTATGCTCGAGCAGTCAAGAAGCGGACATTGGCATAAGCTCGACTACGCGAAAAACGTGCTAGCCGCGATTGGTTACTTATCTCATCATCAAGGAGATGGCATTGGCTTGTTGGGCATCAACAATCATCAGCTTGAGTATTTGCCCGCACTGCAAAACCGACAGCATTACCATCGTTATTTATTAGCTTTAGAATCGTTAAACGCTTCAGAGTATTTCCCATCTTGGGAGCAGTATGCAAGCCATGTGCATGCAGCAAGGCAAAACTCATTGGTGGTGTTATTGAGTGATTTTTATCAACAAAACGATGAGGTGTTTGCCCTCGCAAAAAACTTACACCATGCAAATTGCCAAGTGTTGGCTGTACAGCTTGAAACTAATGACGAAATTAATTTTGATTTTGACGGGGTGATTGAATTTACCGAGCGCGAAACAGGTAAAAAACAAAAAGTGTCTAGCCAGAGTATCCGCGACGATTATTTGATAAATCGAGCGGCGTTTAACGACAAGTTATCGCAGTCGTTGGCTAAAGCAGACATTGGCCTTCTACGCTTGAATATTGATAAACCCGCTGTTGAGGGTTTAAGGCAAATTGCCAGCAGCATGGCCAGTATGGCTCAACGAGGCATTTCGTAATGGCTTGTGTTTTATGAATTTCTTAATGGCGATAAACAGCATATGGTGGTGGGCGAGCCTATGTTTGGCTATTCCAATTGTGATACACCTGATAAGCCGCAGTAAACATAAGCAGTTACGATTTTCGACCCTTGCCTTTTTCCCTAAAAAGCCACCCCTTAATCACAAACAAATAAAGTTAACCCAGCGTAGGCTTTTGGCGGTGCGTCTATTGTTATTGCTTGCTGTAATGCTTCTGTTGGCTAGCTTATTTAAAAGCGAGCAAAGCCAAAAAGCGCAAGTGGTGCATTTAATTAGCAGCGGCTGGCTGTTACATGCAGAGCCTGAAAAACTACAATCTTTAAAGGCCTTGTTAGAAGATTCCAATAATGCCCACATTGCGATACAACTCGAAACGAATGAGCCACTATCCCTCGAGCTGCTTCAAGATAATATTGGTCAAATTAGGCGAGAGAACAACGATTCTAAATTGTTCACTAACGTATGGTATCAAGTTGCTATGTGGTGGCAGCTAAACCCCGAAGGTGCAGATAAAATCGTCGTGCATAGCAGCAACAAACTGTCGGAATTTGTTGGTGAAAAATTTAGGCTTTTACCGGATATTGAATGGGATATTGTAGAGAGTAATAACGTCGATGAGATTGTTGAGTCTATCGAGCTCACAGTGATTGTAATGCAACCTTCAGATTCTCAGAAAAACAGTAAACAGCAAATACAAACAAAGGCTGTATTAGCTGCTTTGCAAGCGCTCAATCAACTTCCACCGGTGAGTATTCAAGTTTATCAATACCCGAATGAGGCAATAGAGAGCATTCTGGATAAGGCCTTATTACAAAAGTCACTTGCTATTATTGAAATCGGGAGTAGACAAGCTCAAGCGCTTCAGCGGGTTGTTGCTGCAATGCCTGAGGTCAATGTGATTGATGTTGACGATTTAGGGTCAGTTGCGCGAAATAATTTCCCAATTACGTTGGTAAATAATCTGTTAGACCAAGCGTTAAATCAAGCGTTTTGGCAGTCTGCAAGCTTAAGTGCTGAAGTTATTGCTAACAATGAAACAGGTAGAAGTGTGCAAGCGACTTCGCTTGACGACAATTATAGCCAAAGCTTGCCAAATGAGCCGTCCAATATCCCAACGTGGCTGATGCTAGCGTGCGTTTTATTGTTTGCTTGCGAGCGTATTTATAGCGAGCGATTGACTAAGCATAGTCGGTTTATCTCGACACCACAGGTCAGCAGCGACAATGTCTAATATACTAAATCTACTTCAGGAGGCAAAAAAGCAGTGGTGGCAAAGCCGCTTGCTTGTGGCTTTGGGTGTAGGCTTTGGAGCGTTATCGGTATTTCTGTTGGCCGTTATTGTATTAGCCTTATTTGGCCTCAGTCGTTTAGCTGACGGCAATCATTTATGGGGCATTCTGGCCTTTTGCGTGGGCTTTTTTGCCTATTTACTCTATCAGCGTTTAGGTAATAGCTGGGCAAGCTTAAGTCAGCAAAATGTACTCAACCATATCAATAGAACGGTTCCTACTATAGCTGAGAGCGCAGAACTTTTATTTGCGTCATCTTCCTTACTTACGCCAATGCAATCATTGCAAGTTCAAACTATTCAAAAAAAATTGGCCGCGCAAAACATCAGCTTGGATGCCAAATCGCTACATTTTTATGAGTCAAACGGCGCGGCTAAAGGCGCTGGGGTTTCTTTTGTTGTCGCAATAGCTCTGTTGGTTATATTCATCTTTATCGGCCCACAGCCCCATTTGCAGTCCAATCAAGACCCTATGAACGAGGCTTCGACCACATCTGCCAATCAATATATTCAATGGCAAATTCGAGTAATACCGCCAGCATACACACAATTGCCTGAGCGAAGGATTGCTGTAGATAGCACGAAAGAGCAATTCAATATAAACGCGCCAGAGGGAGCGTCTATTGAATGGACTGCAAACGCACAATTTACACCTTCGTTACGCTTGAATATATCCCAACAAACTCCTCAAGACTTTATTGAAATCGATGCCAACACCTACTTTGCAAGTTTTGTGCTCAATGCACCAACACTTTATTCAATTAGTCATTTAGCGCAACTTAACGATAAAACTGTCGAGTTTTATACCTTGAGCATGTTGCGCGACCAGCCGCCTAATATTGAAATAGAAACGCCTAAGGCTACTGTCACTGAATTCAAACGCAGCGATCAACCCGTTGTAAACACGCATGTCTTTATTTCTGACGACTATGGTTTGAGCGATGTGTTTATAAGTGCGTCTATCGCAAAAGGTAGCGGTGAGGCGGTTAAGTTCAGAGACGAGGTATTCAAATTTGATAGCAGTGACGATATTCCTGCTTTGGTTCTTGAGGGTGCAGATCTCAAAGACCAATCAAAACGTGCAGCCAAATTGATGCGCCGCTATTCAAAAAAATGGACTTTTGCTGAGTTAGGCATGGAGCCAGGTGATGAGCTTTATTTTACCGTAAACGCTGTCGATAATCGGCCTAATACACCAGGAGTAACAGTGTCTCAAACAAAAATACTTAAGTGGCTAGATGATGACGATATTGGTATTACTAGCGAGGGTATTTTGATGGATTTTATCCCGGAGTATTTTAAGAGCCAACGCCAAATTATTATAGAAACCATTGAGCTTATTGAGCGTGAGCCCTTACTAACAGAAGATGAATTTGAAGAAACCTCAAGAGAACTCGCCATAGCGCAAAGTGATTTAAAACTGCGCTACGGTCAGTATTTAGGCGACGAGTTTGAAACGGGCGTGATGCAAACAATGGAAGCAGGCCCTACTGTGCCGGGTGATTCTTCTCACGATCACGAACATGAGCACGGCGAAGAAGAGGATGAAAACGAAAGCGGCAAAGTCGCTACTCCAAATAATGATGCACACGACCACGGTCACACCCATGAACAAAGTAATAACATAGACACAGGTGTTAACTCAGGCTTTGACGACATTATTGATAAATTTGGTCACAACCACGGCGAGGCAGACTCAGGCGCCGGGCCTAAAACAGGGCAGTTAAACCCGAGGGCCCTAATGAAGCTTTCGATTCAAAACATGTGGCAAGCAGAATTGTTTTTACACCTGAGCGAGCCGCAAAGCGCCTTACCATATGAGCAAGAGGCACTCGACTATCTCAATAGAGCCCGCAAAGCTGAAAGAGTGTACGTCAAACGCCTAGGTTTTAAACCACCCCCAGTCAGCGAAGACCGCCGCTACGAAGGAGAGCTTGACGATATCCTGCAACCTAATATTCAGCAGTCTTTTGAATTAGCGCAAAATAGCGCTGCAATAAAACGTCGTTTTCTGAGCTTGTTAAGCCAAGTTTCGGCTTCGGCATCGGCTTATGCCGAGCAGATAAACGCTGAGCAAATGGACGCCGATGCCATTGCGCTCAATCAGCAAGTTATTGGGCTATTAAATTCAGAACTTGTTCAATCAGATAAAACCGCAGAACTGCTGGCAGTATTGGCGATACTCGAAAGAATGAACATTGAGAAAAAGTGGCCAACAAAAGACTGTGAAGCTTGCCTAAGCAAAGTAAAGTCGCTTTTATGGGAAGGCGTGAGCAACCCAATTGCGCAACCGAAAACACCTACAAAACACGCCGAGCATAAACTTGTCGAAGCCTATCAAAGGGCGATGCTGCCATGATGATTTTGAATAAGTTTTACCTTTACCCTAAGATTGAACCAAGCCTGTTTTGGCTACTTGTGGGTGTTGTATTCATCACTTTGCTTGTTAACAGCTTTTATGTTTACAAACGTTTGCAGACTCGCAAGATAAGATGCGCCGTAGTGATAGGCCTCAATTTTTTAATGGGTACAGTATTTTTAAGTGTGTTTTTACAAATTGCAGTTAAACAATACTTTGATGAATCCTTGCACATTGTTAGCGCTGAAATTGGCGATATCGCTTCTGAATTAACGAATGAAGATCACCTTGTCGATTATCCTGCATCTGTTGCCGAGGTGGCTAAGCGTTTAAATAATTACAACGAGCTTGTTATTCATGGCGATGGTTTTTCTGAATATCAGTGGCAGCAATTAAACGCGCTTAGCAATAATTCAAGCTTATCAAATTTGACTATTACACAAGGGCAAGTATCAACCACCCATTTTGGTTTTACAAAGGCCTTATGGCAGCGGCAACTGACTATTGGTGAGTCGCTTGATTTGTTAGTGGGTTTATCCGTTTCAGATGCAAGCTCAGCCTTATATGAGGTCCGTTTTTACGACCCGGCTAACAATTTGCTCGATATCAAAAAAGCGCGTGCGGGTGATGAAGTGTCTTTTACAACTCAGCCACCATCGCAAGGGCAGTGGCTGTATCGAGTCGCCATATTCGATAATAATGACACAAACCTTGTATCTGAAAACATAAGCGTTGAGGTAAAACCTGGCAGTCAAACACAAGTGCTCATAGTGCAATCTGCTCCGTCATTTGAAACGCGTCATTTGCAAAACTGGTTAGCAAATCAAGGTAGTCAGGTAAGAGTGGTCACTCAAATAAGCCAATCGAAGTTTAAACAGCAAGCGCTTAATGTTTCACCCGAGCAAGCGGCGCAGTGGGAAGCAATGCGCTGGGAGCAGTCTTTATCGTGGGCAGAGCTCTTAATAATTGACTATCGTTTTTTGTCTCAATTGTCGGCACAGCAACAAAGTATTCTTATAGAGGCAATTAAGAGTGGGCTTGGCATTTACGTAGTCGCTAATAGTGATTTTTTGAAAGCACCTTATCCTAGCATTGTAACAAGCTTAATAGGCGCGCCGGAACTAATCAATACAGATGAGAAGGGCGCCCTGGTCCGCTTTAATAGCTTGGTCACGAAAGACCCAATAGCTGCTTTAGGTGCTCGCTTTAAAAGCAGCATCAACAATATAGTGGTGGATGAAAACCAACAAGGCCTAGTAAATCTTATGTCGCTCGGCCAGGGTAAACTTGCCTTTGCCTTAAGTCAAAACACACACAACTGGCGTATATCAGGTGACCGTCAGCTACATAGCCAATACTGGCAGATGATAATTAAAAAGCTGGCTAGAGCAAATCAAGATGTTCAATGGCAGTTGGTAAATGAGCGATTAATTGATACTACTCAGACTCCCCTCAAGCTATGTGCTGATAATCTACAACAAACGCAAGATCTTGTGTTAAAAACGCCCAAAAACGAACGCATTGAGCTTGAACAGTTTGCAGACGCGCTTTATGAAAATAGACGCTGTGTTGCTCTACAAACCGAAACAAGCGGCTGGTATCAGTTAAGTTATTTCTCTTCAGATGAGACTAATACAAAGCAAGAAGTAAGCACTGCATTTTATCGAGATGACAAGCATTCATTTAAAGCCCTCAACCAATATAACAAGCGACATGCAAGTGATAATCGAATGCAAACCAGTCAAACAAATAACGGTGTTATAAATTGGCGTTTAATGCCTGACTGGGCGCGTTTTTTTGCCTTAGTAGTGTTAGCTTCGTTTTTGTGGTTAGAACAACGCTTGTTTGGGAATGAGTAAACCCAAATTTGGGCGCCAGCACAGGCGATATGCATTGTGAAGCTTAAATTATCTTTTTACTTAAGCCATCCATTTGTCGAAAGATTTTGCTAATTTGATTGTCAACGTCACGCAGATGCCCTGATTTAAGCCAAACAGTTGCACCTTTTGGACCTGCTGTGGCCTTGAGTTGTGAATTGAGAGGTAAGCGCAACCAGCTTTTACTGCGCAAGGTGTCCTCTTGTTCGTGTAATTCACCTTCTAAAACTAATAATTCTAGGCCGCCTTTAGCGGCAAGAGAAAGCGACGCGTTTGCACGCATTTTGATAAGCTTCACCGTTTCGAAATCATCTTCGTACAAGACTGCTTCGGCCACTTCTATTTTGCCTGCTGTATCTTCTTTTTGGTTAACAAAATTAAGATCAGTCAATTTTTTTCGCACATGTGTGCGGTCTTCGAGCTGAAATTGCCATAACTTTACAAAAATCACGCAGCCGTTATCTGAACGCGGGGTATGACTTGATTGAGGCGGGTTTCGGATGTATGAACCGGCAGGGAAATCGCCATGCTCATCTTGAAATACGCCGCTTAAAACCAAAAACTCCTCCCCACCCGTGTGCATGTGCGGGGAAAAGTGGCTATTCGGCGCATATCTAACAATACTTGTAGCGCGAGCAACTTCATCACCTACTCTGTCGAGAGGCCTACGATCAACTCCTGCCATTGGTGATTTAACCCAGTCGAGAGTGTCACTATGAACCAGCACTCGTTCATTAAAATTTGCTCTTATTTTCACTTTTTGCTCCAAAAGTTAAATAACAAATATAGGCGGCAATATAATTTATAGCCGCATTGCAACTTTTGATAATATTGCTTACATATTAAAAAAGTTGAGTTTATTGCCGTCTAAATCATAAACATAAGCACAAGAAAATGCACCATCAGCTCGAGGACCCGGTGCGCCTGCATCTGTCGCACCCAGCGACAACGCAAGGTCGTATAGTTCTTGAATTTGCTGAACAGATGAAGTGGCAAGAGCCATCATATTGCCATTCCCCGGATTAGCGGGCTCCCCATTGAAAGGAAGTGCCAAAGCAAACAAAGTGCCTTGTCCTGTGCCATAGGCGATAAAGTCACCGTCTCTTCCTTCCATTACTTGTTTTGCGCCAATAGGGGCTAACAGTTTGTCGTAAAAAGCCGTCGCGCGGGCCATGTCGTTAACACCAATTGTTGAATATGCGAGCATGATAATTTCCTATTTAGTTGTTTGCGTAAATTGCCTGTTTAATTTTGCATTTTATATACAAAATGGCTATCTATCGGTAGATAGGTTAAATGAAATTCACATTAAGTCAAGCCTTTTTGTCCTTCATAAACTATCTAGTGGTAGGTGGTTTATATCATCTAAAGCTTTAGCTATACTTAACGCAGATTTAAGTAGGCCTAAGCCCATCAGTTAAGGAAACAAAGTGTCAAAAAAACAAGAGCTATTGGCGCTAGCCCAAATTAAAGTGCGAACAGGAGGTTACAGTAATTTTAGCTTTAGAGAGCTGGCAGCCGAGGCCGGCATTAAAAGCGCAAGCGTACACTATCACTTTCCGACTAAAGCCGACTTAGGTGCAGAACTCGCAAGGCAATATACTGATTCTTTTTTGTCTATATTGGGTGAGCCTGACGAGCTAGTAGCAAAAGGAATCAACCCTATAAGCGCCTATATCGATATGTTTCGAAATGCGTTAAAAAAAGACAAAAAAATGTGCTTATGCGGACTACTAGGAGCAGAGTCAGAAGCTTTACCTCTTAAAGTAAAAGAAGAAACAAGGCGCTTTTTTGAAAGAAATATTGCTTGGATTGAAAAAGCTTACTTATCGCTCATCAATGTTAATGAGTCAGACGCTAAATCATACGCAATACGTCTAGTATCATTATTGGAAGGCGCCATGTTGATAAGTAAAACTCTCGACAGCGATGATTTTTTCGATATTGCGATTAAAGACAATGATACTTTTCTAAATCCTCGCAAACGCGAGGATTTAGTATAAAAGGGATTAACGACGACTGTTACGTAATACTAATAATCCAAATGCACTGATAGCAAAGAATGCTAATACGGAGGGAGCGCTGGCCTCTTCATTAACTTCAGAAAAGACCACTAGGGACTTCAACATCAAGAGCAGATAAGCAATTTTTACGCCCAATTCGAATTGCTTTAGAATACAAAAAGATACAAAATCGAGCGGGTATCAATACGGTAATGTGTAAAGATTACGGACACTCGGTTCTCACAAGATAATAGCGCTACAGTGTATTGGAATAATAAATCATATGTTATTTACCATCGATTTGGCCGAACAACGCTTTCAATTTAAAGACCTAAAAACGCTCCTCGCCAAAGCAACACCTTCGCGTTCTGGAGACTGCTTAGCAGGCGTAGCGGCGCAATCTATGATTGAGCGGGCAGCCGCTCAAATGCGTTTGGCTGAGGTACCGTTAAAACACTTTTTAAATGAAGCGCTTATTCCTTATGAGAGCGACGAAGTTACGCGTTTGATTATTGATGGTCACGATAGCGATGCATTTGCTTCTATCTCGCATTTTACGGTGGGTGATTTTCGAAACTGGCTGTTGTCGGAGCAAGCAACACAAAGCACTTTACAATCAATTTCATCCGGCTTAACACCTGAAATAGTCGCAGCCACTAGCAAAATAATGCGGGTGCAAGACTTAGTACTAGTCGCACAAAAGTGTGAAGTGATTACTCAGTTTCGCAATACCTTAGGGCAACGTGGGCATTTATCTGCGCGCTTGCAACCTAATCACCCCACCGACGACCCCGCCGGTATAGCGGCGAGTATTTTAGATGGGCTGATGTATGGGAGCGGGGATGCCTTAATTGGTATTAATCCAGCAAGCGATAATTATCAAGCCGTGACCACTTTATTGCACATGCTTGACGACATCATTGCGCATTACGATATCCCGACCCAAGCCTGCGTGTTAACTCATGTAACAACGCAAATTGAAGCCATAAACAAGGGTGTGCCTTTAGACATTGTATTTCAGTCTATTGCGGGCACTCAGCTTACTAATGAAAGCTTTGGTGTATCGCTGGCTACTTTGGATGAGGCTTATGATGCAGCAAGATCATTGGGCCGCGGTACAGTTGGCAATAATGTGATGTATTTTGAAACTGGCCAAGGCAGCGCCTTGTCGGCTAATGGTCATCACGGAGTTGACCAGCAAACCTGTGAGGCACGCGCATATGCAGTTGCAAGGCGCTATAAACCGCTTCTGGTAAATTCTGTTGTCGGTTTTATTGGTCCCGAATATTTATATGATGGCAAGCAGATTAATCGTGCAGGCTTAGAAGACCACTTTTGCGGCAAGCTTTTGGGTTTACCCATGGGCGTAGATGTCTGCTACACCAATCATGCAGAAGCCGACCAAGATGATATGGACATGTTATTGACTCAGCTTGGCGTGGCTGGTGTTAACTTTATTATGGGTATCCCGGGGTCAGACGACATTATGCTAAATTACCAAACAACGTCGTTTCATGACGCGCTTTATGTCAGACAAGCACTCGGTAAACGATGTGCACCGGAGTTTGAGCAATGGCTAATTAAGCACAATATTTTTGATGCGACAGGCCAACTGAATCAAACAAGGCAGCTAGGGCCTTTTGCCGATGCATTTCAAATCACGAAAAAAGCAAAATAATAGCATTAGGATGCTTGTATGAATAAAAAGTCACTTGCAGCAAAGATGGATGTGCAGGCGAAGCCGCAAGCCTGGTCGAGCTTAAGTGCTTTCACGCAAGCTCGAATTGGTTTGGGGCATGCAGGCGTGAGCTTACCGACTAACGCACAATTGCAGTTTAACGTTGACCACGCTTTGGCGCGAGATGCGGTCAATACGCCGCTAGATATCAAAAAGATTACGCAAGATTTGCAAGCAAAGTCTATCCCATCTATTTGTTTGCAGTCGGCAGCGGCTAGCCGCGAACAATACCTTCAACGCCCTGATTTTGGTAGGCGTTTAAATGAGGGCTCCAAAGCAGAGTTAAGCTATTATGCTGAAAAACATTCCGAACAAATTGATGTTGCCTTGGTGTTAGTTGATGGGCTTTCGTCAATTGCTGTGCAACGCCATGGTGTTGAATTGCTCGAATCGCTGAGCTTTGGCCTAAACGAACGCAATCTGACATGTTCACCGACAATTGTTGTGCAGCAGGGAAGAGTCGCGATTGGCGATGAAATTGGCGAGAGCCTAAAGGCGCGCTCAGTAGTCTTGATAGTAGGTGAGCGACCTGGCTTGAGTTCACCTGACAGCCTTGGTATTTATTACACCTATGCGCCAACGCAAGGATTAAACGACGCTGGTCGTAATTGCATTTCCAATATTCGGCCAGCGGGCCTGACAGCAAGAGAAGCAACAAGCAAAACCTTATGGTTAATAGAGCAGTCGTTTACTCGCAAGTTGTCGGGAGTTGATTTAAAAGATACATCTCAACAAGCTCTATCCCGTACAAATAACTCGTCCGGTAACTTTTTATTGCCTAAGTAATAACCTTAAAGCCAAGGTAAGGACTATCGGTGAGCCATTAGCTCATAACTATTTTCAGTTGTTTGGCTTTCACATTCTAATGTGCCATCGTTTGCAGCTAAGGCAACTTTGGCTTTTAAATATTCATTTTCAATTTCGTAAAACTTAAGCGTAACAAAGAATATTTCTTCAGTACTGATTTCATTATTTTCAAATTGTTGCTGTGCTTGTTCTAATACTTCTTTTGCTTGCGTAAGACTCGTTTCCATATGAGAGACTAAATATACTAATTTAGTGTTTGCTTGTTCTTTTGTTTGATAAGTCTGCGCTGCTTCTGTGCTTTGACTGGCTAATAGGGTAAAAAATACCAATGCAATAAAAGTGCTAGCGACAATGTGTTTTGCGGTAGAGGTAAATGCTGACAAGTTCATCGGAGTTCCTTATTGACTATGTTTGTTTTGATGAACTTATAATAGTCTGGCTTTGCACATAAAAATAATTATACATTCATATGCAATACATTTTTATTTATGATGAGTTGTTGTGGTTCAATATTTTTTCTGTTTCGACTACAGCCAAGCGCTTACAGTACTTAATTTGCATCAGTTTTAGAGGTTTCAAGCATTATACAGTCAAAGCTCTCAAGGCTTGCTAGCAAAGCTTTTAATCCTTCAAAAGCGTTTGCTTCTGTTATGGCGATACCTGTTAATGGACTAACTGGTCTGCGTTTTAAATAAAATGAAAGCAATGTTTGTAGTGTTTGCGGACCTTCAAAAAGAGGAAGTAAACAAATGGCGCGGTTGCTGTCTATCAATAAACTGTCTTTGTTCAAAGTTGTATTTTTGAACATCGAAAAAGCTTGCCCAGCGCTTAAACAATTAATAATTCCTTGTTTATGTCCGTCACTATTAAACTGCCCAGATAAGTGCACAGTTGCGGCCATCCAATGACTGTCTTCCCACGCGCTAAGTGGAAGGATTGATGGATTACGTTGAGAGTGGCCACAATAGAAGTCGAGCAGTCTGTGAACAGGGTGGAGTAATTCAAAAAGTTGTAAGGACTTTTCAGTCGAGGCATCAAACAAGCTCATAGCAACAAAAGGGTGAATGTTGTCTTGTAGATTAAAAAGCCCCGCCAGATCCCATTGGCGCCAATTTACCATGCTAATAAAGTCTAAATTGGCACTATTAAGCGCAGTAAACATATCGCTAATTGTAAAACCTTTATCGCCTTTTAATAAGAAATTCATGGATATACGTTCGCGAGGGTCGTCACTTTGCTCAATATCGGCCCATGTTTTGTCTTTAAGCAGCACTTCGTTTTTAAGAGCCTGCATAGTCGCCATGGTCAAATCAATTTGAGTAGCGGCGTCTTGTCCGTCGAGTATGCCTAAGAGTTCAAACGCGCGCTGTGCGTTGAGTAAGTGAGCGCGCTGCAAAGCGCTGTGTAAGTTAGTACGAATAATGCCCTCTGGTTTTAAAACTGCTCGCATTGCATTTAAGGCGGCATTGATATCGGGCAATGAATATAAGGTTTCATCGCAACTTATGTAGTCGTATTTAAGCTTTAAGCTGGCTAGGTCATAGATAGACAAA
>CAZXTD010000009.1:0-2427 GCA_964643575.1 uncultured Glaciecola sp.
ACAAATATCAATAAATACGCTTTAATTATTAGCGATTTAGCGTAACATTATTGTTTCTGGCTTTTAATCATTATTCGTTGTTTTATGTCTGAACCTTTCAAGTTGTGTATTTTGCGTTTGTCTGCCATTGGTGATGTATGCCATGCGGTGGCGATGGTGAGTGCTATTCAAAAAAGCCGTCCTGATATTCACATTACATGGGTTATTGGCAAAATTGAACATAGCCTAGTTGGGCATATGCCTAATATTCGCTTTGTGGTTTTTGATAAATCCAAAGGGAAAGAAGCAAAACAAGAAGTCAAACAAACACTCGCCGACACCGTGTTTGATTCTCTATTTGTCATGCAAGTCGCGCTAAGAGCAAATTTGTTATCAAAGGTGATTAAAGCCAAGCAGCGGGTGGGTTTTGATTACAAACGCTCTAAAGAAGGGCATTCTCTATTTATTAACAAGCGAATTGCCCCGCGCACCCACGCGCATGTACTAGAGGGTTTTATGGGCTTTGCCGAAACACTCGGTGTGTCGGTGCTAGAAAAACCGCAGTGGAATTTAGCGCCGCTTGCAAAAGATAAACAATGGCTCGCTCAAAAGCTGCCAAATAAATATGCGGTAATAAGCCCTGCGGCCTCAAAAGCCGAGCGCAACTGGTTGCCCGAGCGATACGCTGACCAGGCTCACTCGATAAAACTACTGCCGATGCTATTTTAAGTCATACCAACAACATTACTCATAATTTTGTGGGGCAAACTAGCTTAACGCAGTTACTCGCTATTGTTGGCGGGGCTGAATTAGTGGTTGCGCCTGATACTGGCCCGGCTCATATGGCTACTACCCAAGGCACGCCTGTTATTGGTTTATATGCGCACAGCAACCATCGCCGCACCGGCCCTTATAATTCTTTGGCCAATACGGTCTCGGTTTATGATAAATTAGCACTTAAACAGTTCAAAAAACCTTGGCAGCAATTACTTTGGGGCACGCGTGTCAAAGGTAAAAACCTGATGGCTGAAATATCGGTACAAGAAGTAAAAGCAGTTGTCCAACGAATCTTACATCATTCTCATTAAATTTGATTTTGGAGATTAATCTTTACAAACTGCAATGAATTCCTGCCAAGCTCTCTAAATTACAATAAAACACTTTAATTATTAGCATTCTTGTCCTAGTGTTTCTCATATAAAATTACATCAATGAAGAATCATGATCGCCAGCGTTGTGCAGAACGCGTTTTCGCTTCTACAACCCGCCTTAATCATCAAATAAAGAGGTTTTATTATGTCTGCAGGTTTTATTGAACATCTCCAAGCGCAAATTGAAGATACCAAAGCGCAAGGAATGTATAAAAAAGAGCGTGTTATTACCTCTCAACAGTATTCGAATATTAATATTCAAAGCGGTCAGGAAGTTCTCAACTTTTGCGCCAACAACTACCTTGGCCTAGCCAATCACGATGATTTAATTAGTGCCGCTAAAAATGGCTTAGACACTCACGGCTTTGGTGTTGCCAGCGTACGTTTTATTTGCGGTACGCAAGATATTCACAAGCAGCTTGAGCAACAAATTAGCGACTTTTTAGGCATGCAAGATACCATTTTGTATCCCTCTTGTTTTGATGCTAACGGCGGCTTGTTCGAAACTATCCTGTCCAAAGAAGATGCCATCATTTCAGATTCCTTAAACCATGCCAGTATTATTGATGGGGTAAGGCTCTCTAAAACCATGCGTTATCGGTATGAAAGCAACAACATGGAAGCACTCGAAGAGCAGCTAAAGCAAGCAAATGCCGACGGCGCGCGCTTTAAGCTGATTGCCACCGATGGTGTATTCTCAATGGATGGCGTAATAGCCAACTTAAAGGGTATATGTGATCTCGCCGACAAATACGATGCCATGGTAATGGTAGACGACTGCCACGCAACGGGCTTTGTAGGCGAAAAAGGCAAGGGCAGTCATGAGTACTGCGACGTAATGGGCAGAGTCGACATTATTACCGGCACTTTAGGCAAGGCCTTAGGCGGCGCGTCGGGCGGCTTTACCTCAGGCAAAAAAGAAGTGGTTGAGTGGCTACGCCAGCGCTCGCGTCCTTATTTGTTTTCTAACTCTGTAGCACCACCTATTGTGGCAGCGTCTATTAAAGTGTTCGACATGATGGCTAAAGGCGATGATTTGCGCGAAAAACTGCGCAATAACGCCAAGCATTTTCGCTCAAGAATGGAAGCAGCCGGTTTTACTTTATCGGGTAAAGACCACGCGATTATTCCCGTTATGCTTGGTGACGCAAAGCTAGCAAGTGAAATGGCAGACCGTATGCTCGAGAAAAACATATATGTGATAGGGTTTTCATTCCCGGTTGTGCCTAAAGGACAGGCTCGTATTCGTACGCAAATGTCTGCTGCCCACAGCATCGAACAAATTGACCAAGCCATA
>CAZXTD010000009.1:2437-6878 GCA_964643575.1 uncultured Glaciecola sp.
ATCTAATATGGGTATCGCGGACAATCAAAAAAGCATGAAGTCTTTGGCCAAAACCGAAGCCAAGCCCGGTATTTGGATGGTGCAAAACGACTTACCCGAGTTTGGACCCAACGATATTCTTATCAAAATCCGCAAAACCGCGATTTGCGGCACCGACATGCATATTTATCATTGGGATGAGTGGTCACAAAATACCATACCTGTGCCAATGATTGTGGGTCACGAATACGTAGGCGAAGTTGTTGATATGGGTAGCGAAGTGAAAGGCTTTACCCAAGGTGACCGCGTATCGGGTGAAGGTCATATTACCTGTGGCCATTGCCGCAACTGCCGTGCAGGACGTATTCATTTATGCCGCAATACTATTGGGGTAGGTGTTAACCGCCAAGGTGCTTTTGCTGAGTATTTGGTGATACCGGCCTTTAACGCATTTAAAATCCCCAACAACATCAGCGACGATATGGCCGCAATATTTGACCCTTTTGGTAATGCTGTTCATACCGCGCTTTCGTTTGATTTAGTGGGTGAGGATGTCTTGATAACCGGCGCCGGGCCCATTGGAATAATGGCGGCGGCAGTCGCGAAACATGTGGGCGCACGCTATGTTGTCATCACCGATATTAACGAGTATCGATTAGACCTTGCCCGAAAAATGGGCGTTACTCGCGCAGTAAATGTAAGTGAAGCGTCTTTATCAGGCACCATGGAAGAACTAGGCATGACCGAAGGCTTCGACGTAGGGCTTGAAATGTCGGGTGTACCAGCAGCGTTTAGCGATATGTTAGCCAAAATGAATCACGGCGGTAAAATAGCTATGTTAGGTATTCCGCCCAAAGGTGTAGCAATTGATTGGAATCAAGTGATCTTTAAAGGCTTAACCATAAAAGGTATATATGGCCGTGAAATGTTTGAAACCTGGTACAAAATGGTGAGCCTCTTGCAAAGTGGCTTAGATTTATCGGCGATTATTACGCATCAAATGTCGGTAGATGATTTTGCGAAGGGTTTTGAAATCATGGGGTCGGGGCAATCGGGCAAGGTGATTCTTGATTGGCAGTAGTTTAATTGTACATTTTGACTAATATTTGAGCGCTTGATTCAGGAACACTTTATAGAACAAAAAATATCTGTTTAACATATTTAATCGATAGGTTAGAGTCCAACGCCACTATAACAATAATAACAAAAATATATAGGTAAATAGTAGTAATGGAACAATTTCAACATATATCGCCAGAACAAACCAAAGAGCGGCTCGACAAGGGTGAAATTAAGGTTGTGGATATTCGTGACGACCAGTCGTTTGAGCTTGGACACATCCCAAACTCGTTCCATTTAAGTAACAGCAGCATTAGCCAATTTATGCAAGAGAACACCTTCGATACGCCGGTGGTAGTCTGCTGCTATCACGGCATTAGCAGCCAACAAGCCGCGCAATATTTATTGCATCAGGGTTATCAAGAAGTCTATAGCATGGACGGTGGCTTTGAAGCATGGCGCTCTAACTACGAATTTAAAACGGGTAGTAATTAGTACTTAACCGCCTTGACGTAAATATTTAGTAAAGATGATGTCTTTGACTATTTCGTTACCTGTTTCTTTGGTCATGATATCTCTAAAGTTCTTTAGGATGCTGCGGCGCATCTCTTCACGGCCAGTAAGAGACTTTACTTGTTGTTCGTTTTGCGCGCCTATCACTTCTATGGCTGTGGCGCGTAATAGAGGCATATGATGTTCAATGTCTTGAATGTACATTGGGTTGTCGAGCATGAGTTCTATCGTAATTCTTAAGTAACCAAGCTTTTTAGAGTTGTCGCCCGCGTAATTGGTTACTATATCAGGGTCGAGCGCGATATAGGCATATATGGGGCCAGCTTGTTCACCCTCTTCTTGCGCGTTAAGGCTGCTCATAAACGTGAGTAGCACCATAGTGCAGACCAGACTCACGCTACGAAGGGGTGTTAACGCTATTTTAGATAATTGAAAACAATGCGCTTTAATGCATTGGGGCAAATCAAACATGGCTAGCACTCTTTATTGTAGTTAGCTAAACGAATAGATATTAGTCTAGTTAAGCTTAAGGCTTTGGTCAGGCACACTATTTTTGCTCATCAACATGCAGACCACAAAGACTATATGATAGACTAAGGTTATCGGCCAACTATCCAAATTCTACAGCATTGATTCATTCAAATTGTTTTCCTTTTTCTATGCCAGTGCACTGGCAAACGCCAGCGCAAGTGAACGCTTTGCCCGAACATTTACAAGACTGGCTGCTTAATACAGGTTCCCTAACTGAACGTTTGCAAGCACTAACTGACAGCTTTAGCGTTAATTTACTTGGCCAATCAAGCGAAGGGCTCGATAGTAGCGAACAAGAAATGTTATCTACATCTACTATGCAAAACTGGCAGGTGAGGGAAGTTATATTACAAGGTTCGCCCAAAGGCGAAAACAAACAACAAGACTGGGTGTTTGCCCGCAGCGTGTTACCCAACAAATTATGCGAATCAACTTGGGCTAATCTTGGCAGTCAGCCCTTGGGGCAGCGAATTTTTAACGATCCTAATTTTGTGCGTAGCGAATTTGAAATAGGTAAGCTTCGCTACAATCCTGTGTTGCTTGATGACTACTCACAGCAAAATATTTGGGCTAGGCGCTCTAAATTTACCATCGACACATTTGAGCTGATTGTAGCAGAAGCGTTTTTGCCGCAATGCCCAGCGTATTGGTAACCTAAAGATGTCTTTGAAACTTGCGAACAAACAATACTACTGGCAGCTCATGCGAGCCGATAAACCGGTGGGTATATATCTACTCCTATGGCCCACGCTTTGGGGTTTATTGTTTGCGGCCCAAGGCCTGCCAAGTTGGGATATTTTTATCGTGTTTAGTTTAGGTGTGGTAGTTATGCGCAGCGCCGGCTGCGTAATAAACGATTATGCCGACCGTAAGGTCGATGGTTCAGTTGAGCGCACAAAAAACAGGCCTCTTGTGAAGGGCCATGTGAGCGAAAGTGAGGCCTTGCAGTTGTTTGGCGCACTCATATTGATTGCGGTACTACTTGTGCTTTATTTAAACTGGCAAACCATTTTGCTATCTGTCGTTGCGCTATTGCTTGCTAGTGCTTATCCCTTTATGAAGCGTTACACGCATTTACCGCAAGTGGTGTTAGGTGCTGCTTTTGGTTGGTCAATTCCAATGGCGTTCATGGCCACTGCCGAAAGCTTGCCGAGTTGGATGTGGCTTTTATATTTTGCAAATTTAGCATGGACAGTAGCTTATGACACTCAATATGCGATAGTCGACCGTAAGTACGACTTAACTGTTGGCATAAAATCGACTGCGATTTTATTTGGCCGTTTTGACCTGGCTATGATTGTACTTTTACAAGCCGCAACCTTAGTTATGCTGGGTATTGTCTTTTATATAAACATGCTGCCAATGCTCAGTTATTTGGGGCTTGCTGCTGCGGGTGGTTTGTTTGTATTTCAGTACCGGCTATGCAGGCAGCGAGAAGAACAAAAATGTTTCACTGCCTTTTTAAACAATAACTGGGTAGGTATGGTTGTGACCTTGAGTGTCGTTATTGGCTTTTTGTTAGCGTAACCTTAAGTTGTATCATATTGATAGAGCCCGATTGCTGGGCTGCAACACTATGTTGGAAGGTGAAGCTTCAAATCATTATTCTTTATCAGCATCACCTTCAAGTTCTGCTAAGCGTGCCTCAAGCGCCTCGAGCTTTTCGCGTGTACGAATAAGCACCTGACTTTGCACATCAAACTCTTCACGGCTCACAAAATCAAGCTTGTTTAGCTGCGATTGCAATATTTGCTTTACTTTACCTTCAGCTTCGTCAGCCATGTTTTTCACACCAGGTGGTATAGCATTTGATATATTTTTGGCAATTTCTTCTAATTTTTTGGGGTCGATCATGACAGTGTCCTTGCGGGTTTGTGTGACGATATCTTAATTCTACTACGGTATATTGTAGCCCTAAGCGCAAAAGAAAACAGTCTTAAATAGCAATCATTTGTTATAATTCGTGTCCTTTTCATTTTAGGGTAAGTGTTTCGTTTATGTCTTCGGGTCCGGTTCTTCGTTTAAATACAGCACAGCAGGATGCAGTGGAGTATATTAGTGGGCCTTGTTTAGTGCTCGCTGGCGCCGGCAGTGGCAAAACCCGCGTAATCACTAATAAAATTGCCTACCTTGTGAATGTATGTGGCTATAAGCCTAGCCATATTGCAGCGGTAACCTTTACTAATAAAGCCGCGCGCGAAATGAAAGAGCGAATGTCCCAAACACTTGGTAAAAAGAACTCCCGAGGCCTTAAAGTATCAACATTTCATACTCTTGGTCTTAATATCATTAAAAAGCACGTCACCACTTTGGGTTACAAAGCAGGGTTTTCCTTATTTGATGATAAAGACTCTTACGC
>CAZXTD010000009.1:6888-50433 GCA_964643575.1 uncultured Glaciecola sp.
CTCTTACGCTTTACTAAATGACCTAACGACCGAGGCTTATGGCGGCGACAAAGACTCGTTGTCGTTATTGCAAAACCGCATTAGCTCATGGAAAAACGAATTAATAATGCCAGAGCAAGCGGTAGCCGCTAATAATTCGGGCCCAGATGCTGAAATAGCTTTGTTCTATCAAGAATATGCTAGGCATATGAAAGCCTACAATGCGCTCGATTTTGACGACCTAATACTACTGCCAACCCTGCTATTTCAACAACATCAAGCCATTCGTGAAAAGTGGCAAATGATGATTCGTTATTTGTTAGTAGACGAATATCAAGATACCAATACCAGCCAATACCAGCTTGTAAGACTGTTGGTAGGCGAGCGAGCACGTTTTACTGTGGTAGGTGACGATGACCAATCCATATATTCATGGCGCGGTGCACAGCCTAAAAATTTGAGCCTGCTGAAAGAGCACTATCCGAGCTTGCGCCTTGTTAAGCTCGAACAAAACTATCGCTCGTGTCAGCGCATATTGCATAGTGCCAATATTCTCATTCAAAACAATCCACATTTATTTGATAAACGCTTGTATTCTGAGTTGAGTCAAGGCGATAAGCTTAAAGTGCTGGTGGCTAAAAATGAAGAGCATGAGGCTGATAAAGTCATTGCAGAGCTAATGGCGCATCGCTTTATGAATGATACAAAATATAAAGATTATGCAATTTTATACCGTGGTAACCACCAATCGCGAGTGTTTGAAAAAAACCTCATGAAAAACCGCATACCCTATAAAATTAGTGGCGGTATGTCGTTTTTTGGGCGAGCAGAGGTTAAAGATACCATGGCGTATTTGCGCTTGCTAACGAATCAAAACGACGATAACGCTTTGCTAAGGGTTATTAATACACCTAGCAGAGGCATAGGCCGGGCAACGCTTGCCAAAATAGGCGAGTTTGCCAATAGCAATGGCTTTGGTATGTTTGAGGCGATGTGTCATCCACAAATATCGGCGGTGCTGGGCGACAAGGCTGGGCATGCGGTTGAGGACTTCACAAAACTCATTGTGATGACGGCAGATAATGCCCAGCGCGGCGATGCTCAAGCGGTATTACGCGACTTTATTAAGTCGTTGCAGTACGAAGAGTATTTGTACGCGCTGTCGGCCAGCCCCAAGGCAGCAGAAATGGCCATGAATAACGTGAGTACCTTGTTTTCTTGGGTGCAGGACTTACTCAAAGGCGATTCGCTCAACCCACCAATGACTCTGCCCGAAGTGGTTCAGCGTCTTACCCTCAGAGATATGATGGAGCGCGGTGAAGACGACGAAGAAGCCGACCAAGTGCAGCTTATGACATTGCACGCATCAAAAGGACTCGAGTTCCCTTATGTGTTTATGGTAGGGATGGAGGAGGGCTTATTGCCGCATCAAAGCAGTATTGACGAAGACAACATCGAAGAAGAGCGCCGCTTGGCTTATGTGGGCATAACACGCGCGCAAACTCAGCTGTATTTTACGATATCCCGCGAGCGTAGGCAGTTTGGTGAAATGATTGAACCCACACCTTCACGTTTTTTGTATGAGTTACCCGCAGACGATATTGAATGGGAATGGCAAAAAACTGCTGATACCGAAGAGCAGCGCAAAACCAAGGCGGCTAAAGGTATTGCGAGTTTGATGGATATTTTAGGCGACGACTAAAGCGCCCTTACAAATGTTATATATCGCTTGGTTTATCTAGGTAATCGCCTTGCGCGAAGTGGCAGCCGACTTCAACTAGGTCATGTAATATCATTTCGTCGTTTACCCCAGCGCCAATTACACCAATACCCATTTGATTAGCAATTAGTACAATGGAGCTCACCAATTTATGATATTTGTCTGACATACTAAAGCTATTCACTAAATTCTCATTAAGCTTAATAAAATCAAAGTCGTATCTGAACAAATGGTTTAAAGAGCCCGACTGGCCGCCAAAGTTGTCCAGCACTAAAGTAACGCCCAAAGACTGTAGTTTTTCGATGATCGAAGGCAAGTATTTAGGGAAACGGCTTAAAGCGCTTTCTGTGAGTTCGATTACCAGAAGCTCGCTGTTTATCTCACTTATTTCAATTTGATGAACCAAATCTTCAAACGAGGATTTATGCAGCAAATGCTCAACCGTTAAACTTACGCCAAGCTTGGTATTTTTCATTTCAGGGTCGAGTCGCCAAGTGTGGAGTACTCTAAATGCTTCTTGCATCAGCTGCTTATTTACTTCGTAGGTCAGCCCGCATTTGTCTGCTAAGCCCCAAAAACTCTCGCTTCTTGAACACTTCGGGTGGCCAGGCCAGGCAATTGTGCACTCGTAATACAAAATGGCATTATCATCGATATTCTTTACTGCTTGCATTGCACAAGCAAAATCACCTGCTTTAAAGGCTTTGCGATACGCGCGTTCATCGTCAATTTCTGCCATTAGTTGGTTACGCATACTCATGTCAAACACAACATAGCGGTTACGACCAAGGCTTTTAGCCTGATACATGGCGGCGTCGGCATCGCGCAGTGCGTCTTCTGAGTCGGTGTAGGCTTCTGTAATTTCGGCAATACCGATACTGGCGCCCGAGTAGATTTCTTTGTCGTCAATAATGAAAGGAGAGCTCACAGACTCCACAATGCGCTGGGCAATAGCTTCAACATCATCAAGGTTTTGAAAATTATCCAATAACACCACAAATTCATCGCCGCCAAGGCGGGCAAGTAAATCGTGACTGCGCTTGCATGCACCAATACGTTTAGACACCTCAATTAAAAATTCATCACCGGCATGATGCCCTAAGGTATCGTTTATCGTTTTAAACCGGTCTAAATCGATAAACAAAAGCGCAAAGCTATGATCTTTATAGCGCTGCTTACTGGCAATAGCGAGCTCTAACCGGCTATTGAACATCACCCTATTAGGCAAATTTGTTAAACCGTCGTGGTGGGCATCGTGAATAAGTTTAAGCTCAACTTCTTTACGCTGGTCAATTTGTCTTTTAAGTGATTCATTGGTTTTGTTGAGCTCGGCGGTGCGTTCTTGTACTTTATCGCTTAGTTGCGCGTTGTATTTAAGCAATTCGTTCGCAGCTTGTCGGCGCTCTAGCGCTACGGATATATGATGTGACACATATTGCAGAAGGCTCAAGTCGGTTTCGGTGTAGTCTTCACCTTCACCATACGTTTGCACCGCAATCACACCTTGAACTTCGCCGTCGACCGATAAAGGTGCACCCATCCAAGAATTAGCGTCTTCAATCATGCGCACGACAAACTTACGTTCTATTTCGCCGCTTTCCACAAGTGCCAAAATTTTCACGCTATCGACTAAAAGTGGCTCTGCGCTTCTAATAACGTATTCGGTTAAACCACGTGTAAGTTTACGTGTGCTGTTAAAGTCTTCATCGCGGCCTACAAAGTAAGGAAACAGCAGGTTCTCGTGTTTTTCGTCAAGCACCGCAATATAGCAATTTTTGGCGTTGATTAACTCAGTCAATATTCCGTGTAGCTTGGTGTAAAAGCTAATGATGTTGTCTTCCATACTGGTCGACAGTTCAGAAATTTCGAAAAGCGCTTTTTGTAGGTTTTCCATGCGCTCGCGTTCTTTTAATTCTTCTTCGAGCGTGCTATTTATTTCGACCAATTGTTGGGTGCGGTCTTCAATAAGTGCTTCTGTGTATTCGCGGTGCTGTAGGCGGTCTATTGCTGTTACGATGTGGCGCGATATAAAAACCAATATTTCAAGATCTTCTGCGTCGTAACGCACATTGTCTGCATAACTTTGCACAACCATTGCGCCAATCACTTGGTCGCCGCGTAATAGGGGGACACCAATTAAGTCGACAGGCGGCGAGCCTAGAATTTTTAGACCAAATTCTGCTATGAGTTGATCTATATTTTCTTTGGTGAGTACTAAGGTTTTGCCAGACTTAAGAATATGACCAGTTATGCCGTGCTTGACCTTCTCGTAAGATATCGTTTGCACAACTTCTTCATCGCGCTCGTCTACAAAGTAAGCAAACTGTATTTTTTCGGCTTTGGCTTCGTAAAAAGCCACAAAAAAATTATCGGCAGTCATAAATTCTGCGACGATTTGATGGATTTCGCTGTATAAGCTGTCGAAGTTATCTAAGGAGCTAGATAATTCGCTAATGCGGTATAGAGATTTTTGAATAAGCTCAGAGCGCTTATACTTTTCAGTAAGGCTCTGTAACTGAGGGATGAGTTCCCTCAGTTCAGATTCTGTTAATTCCCCAATACTTTCGTCATTTCGCATAGAAACTTGTTATCCATGGATTGCTGAAAGAGGGAAAATTAGCTTAGATACCCTCAATCATATATTCAATAGCTGCTTTGATATCGTCTTCTGTGCAGTCGCCACATGTCCCCATGGGCGGCATGGCGTTAATGCCGTCTACTGCGTTCTTCCATACTTGGTCAAAACCTTTCTCGTCTAAACGAGGCTGCCAGTCGGCTGCCACTTGAGTTTTTGGTGCGCCAAGTACGCCTACCGCATGACACGCTGTGCATGCTGCTTGATATATATCTGCGCCAGACCTAGGGCCAGCTACCGCTGCTGCACCTGCGGGTGCTGCTCCAGCAATGTTCACTTTGCCTACTGGCTTTATACGATCGGCAATGTCGTCGGCTGTTTCTTGCGCTAAACTCACTGCTGCAAAACAACTGCTAGCGACTAAAACTGCAATTAATGCTTTTACCTTCACAAGACTCTCCTGCTAATTAGAGGTGTTAAACTGCTGTGATTATAACCACATACTCACGCTAAACAACTCTTACATAGCACATTGGACTAAAAACAGCCCATCGAGCGCAGTTTCAGGTTTACAATATTCATGCGCAATCTAAGCGCGCAATTTTTACTTATCTGTTTTAAGCGATCTTTAATCGTTATTACCAAAAGCATGTAGCGCTATATCTTCTATGAGATTATCAACATGGCGGCAAAGTTTAGATAAATAAGGCTAAAATTTCACCTAACTATAATGCTTAACGGCAGACCTGACTAATACTAAATGCCTAATTTTTATATAGGTTTTATACTTAGGTATATTTTTTAGTAAGTTATTCATTTATAACAAATTCATAACATTCTCACATACTTCCTATTAAAACATTACGACACCTACTATAGTTAAGTTTCGCCTACATCTAATTACTTCAAGGAAAACTAATGAACAAAGTGTTTGCTGCGTGTATTCGAGTCTGCTTGCTGTCCTTTGCGCTGGTGAGTTTTGCAAGCCAAGCCAATGACCCCATTGAAACAGGCACGTTCAATAACAAAGCCATATATGGCTACGACACAGTTGCTTATTTTACTCAAAGCGAAGCAGTAAAAGGCGACGACAAAATTACCAGTGATTATAAAGGTGCAACGTGGCATTTTAGTTCGCCTGAGCATAAGAGCCTGTTCGACGCCAACCCTGAAAAATACGCGCCGCAATATGGCGGGTACTGCTCTTACGCAATGTCTCGAGGGCGTTTTGTAGGCGTTGATGAAGAAGCGTTTACTATTTACAACGATAAGCTCTACTTAAATTACAGCAAAAGCGTGCGCGAAGACTGGCTTGAAGATAAAGACGGCTTTATTGAACTAGCAGATGTTGAGTATCCGGCGAATATCGATTAGGTTTGTCGCTAACATAAGGCTAGATAACAAGAGAGTAGTGGATGATTTACCAATTGGGTGAAGATAAAGTTGAGCAGGCCGACGACGTATTTGTAGCGCCAGATGCCGCGGTTATGGGCAAAGTAAAGCTTGAACAAGGCGCCAGCGTTTGGTTTAACGTGGTTATTCGGGGCGACTGCGACTTAATTACGGTTGGTGAAGGCAGTAATGTTCAGGACGGCTCAGTTTTGCACACCGACTATGGTTTTCCTATGACTATTGGCAAAGGCGTGACTGTAGGCCACAAGGTAATGTTGCACGGCTGCACCATAGGGGATTACTCGCTTATTGGTATTAATGCCGTTATCTTAAATGGCGCGACAATTGGTCATCATTGCCTTATTGGTGCTAATGCACTTATTACCGAGGGCATGGACGTGCCTGATTATTCGGTTGTAATGGGCTCGCCGGGTAAAATTGTTAAGCAGCTTACGCCCGAGCAATCGTCAAAGCTTGAGGAGTCTGCCGCTTATTATCAAAAAAATGCGCAGCGCTTTATTAAAGATTTACGCGAGCAGCAATCGCTTTAATTTAGGCAAGTTGTGATTCAGCACGATATACACTTGGTGATTCACCAGTGGTGTGTTTAAAGCGCTTAGAGAATGCAAAAATATTGCTGTAGCCCACGTAGCTAGCAATATACTGCACTGGCCATTGTGTGTGTTTAAGCAAGCTTTTTGCCCGCTCTATGCGCAGTTCAATCAGCTTTTGTTTGGGGCTGGTGTTGTATTGGGCTTGGCAGAGCCGATGTAAATGCGGCGCCGACACGTGCATGTGTTCGCACATTGCGTTTACTGTCCAATCGTATTGTAGGCGCTTGTCGATATCTTGAAAGAGTTTACTAAGGCGATTGTTGACTGGGGCCGTGCTGCCATACCTTTGCGGCAAACAAACTTGCAAGTAATGCTCAACTACAGGAATAGCGCCTTTGCGCAACTCTGCGCTTGATTCGCTGTATAACAATTCCATTGCCGCGTGCAATGGCTCTAACTTTTGTTCAAGCTCTACGCGAGGCTTGTTATCGATAAGCTGATGCCATCGCTGAGTATTGGCAAGATTCAGCCAAATGATATTCCATTGCTTGCTCACAATACTGATTTCAAACGCTTGCCGAGCAGGTACAATCGTCATGCTGTGCGCAGGCAATGGCAAGGTTCCACTAGTTGTACGCAACTTTCCCTCACCCGACAAAGTGTAAAACAGCGTATGCTCCAGCGGAGCAGACCTCCCTACACAATAGTCACCCGATAAGTTAGAGCACCCCGCCAACGTTATATGTAAATCAGAGAGTTCAGCTAACGTGCTGACAGGTATAAAGCGCTCGTAACAAAGGTCGCCAATATTAAGTATGTCGGTAATCTGATTATTGTTCATTGGTGGTTTGTAAAAATGATAGTTTAGGATAAACAATAGATAGTTTTAAGCATAATCTAAACTAGCGATTTAGGCTATATTCTTTCATTCAAACTGCTGTTGTGTTGTAGTTATTCTCACAACCGTAAACACTCGCGATACTAAACCGTTTCATCAAACACTTGATAGGATGAGTACCATGGCGCCAACACCTACTTTAACGCAAATACTGCAACGCAGAGATTGGGAAAATCAATATAGCATTCAGCACAATAAAGTGGATGCACATAGCCCTTTGTTTGGCTATACGAGTGTAAAAGATGCAGTGGCTAAAACTAAGCCACAACGCAGCTACTTAAATGGCGACTGGGACTTTCTGTTTTTTGATAAACCTGAAAGTGTGCCTGATTCGGTTTTACTTAATGGCGCTAATTTATCTGATACTAGCTTATATGAAAAGAGAGCGCTCGATTGGCAGTCCATTAAAGTGCCTGCCAATTGGCAAATGCAAGGTTACGACAAACCCATATATTGTAATGTGAAATATCCTTTTGCGGTAAACCCTCCCTTTGTGCCTAAAGACAATCCGACCGGTGTTTATCGCAAAACGCTAGTGGTGACTGAAGATCAACTCAAAAAACGCAACCATATTGTGTTTGAAGGCGTTAACTCCGCCTTTTACTTGTGGTGTAACGGCACTTGGGCCGGTTACTCACAAGACAGTCGTTTACCTGCAGAGTTTGATTTAAGCGACATGTTGGTTGCAGGCAACAACGAGTTGGTGGCTGTTGTTTTGCGCTGGAGTGATGGCTCTTATCTAGAAGATCAAGATATGTGGTGGTTAAGCGGCATATTCAGAGACGTTTACTTATTGAGCAAACCTCGCGTAAGTATTAGCGATGTATTTATTACGCCTAACCTCGATGCTACATACCGCGACGGTAACGTGCATATTAAAACGACCTTGCGTTCAGCTAGCAACGCCAGTCTTAGCGACTACGTGGTAAGTGCGCAATTGTTTGAAAACGGTAAAGCACTCGGACAAGCCGTATCGCAGTGGGTAGACAGCAAACGCATCGACGAAAAAGGCGGATACAGCGATATCACCTTTCATGATATTGCCGTTGAAGCACCCAAACAATGGAGTGCCGAGCTTCCTAACTTATATACTTGCGTAGTGAGTTTACGCGACGACCAAGGCGAGCTCCTTGATGCAGAAAGCTACTCAGTTGGCTTTAGAAAAGTAGAAATCATTGCTGGGCAGCTATGTTTAAACGGTAAACCGTTGCTAATACGCGGAGTTAACCGTCATGAGCATCATCCAGAAATAGGCCATTGTGTATCAGAGGTTGATATGGTCGAAGATATAAAGCTGATGAAGCAAAATAACTTCAATGCAGTACGCACCGCGCATTACCCTAACCACCCGCGTTGGTATGAGCTATGCGACGAGTATGGCTTGTATGTAGTAGATGAAGCCAACATAGAAACTCACGGCATGTTCCCAATGGGACGGCTAGCGAGTGACCCTGCATGGGCCGGCGCATTTATGGCCCGCTACACTCAAATGCTCGAGCGCGACAAAAATCACCCAAGTATTATTATATGGTCTTTAGGCAACGAATGCGGGCATGGGCCTAATCATGATGCCATGTACGCATGGTCAAAAAGCTTTGACCCATCGCGCCCAGTGCAATACGAAGGCGGCGGTGCAAACACTAGCGCCACCGATATCATTTGCCCCATGTATGCGCGCGTCGACAGCGATATACCCGACGATGCTGTGCCCAAATACGCCATTAAAAAGTGGATTGGTATGCCAAACGAAAACCGACCGCTTATTTTATGTGAGTATGCGCACGCAATGGGTAATAGTTTGGGCAGCTTTGCTGACTATTGGCAAGCATTTAAAGAGTATCCTCGTTTGCAGGGCGGTTTTATATGGGATTGGGTAGATCAAGGTTTATCCAAAACCGATGAAAACGGCCAACACTACTGGGCTTATGGCGGTGATTTTGGTGACGAGATTAACGATAGGCAGTTTTGTATCAACGGCTTGTTGTTTCCTGATAGAAGCGCGCATCCTAGTTTGTTTGAAGCTAAGTATTGTCAGCAGCACTTTGATTTTACACTCACACCATTGGCTATTAAGAATAAATATTCTTTATCTGTTTACAGCGATTATCTGTTCAGAAATACCGATAACGAAAAGCTAGTTTGGCGAGTGTTAGAAAATGGGGTAGAGGTTGAGAGTGGCGAATTTGTGCTTGAGATAAACCCTCAGCAAACAGCTGTTTGTGATATTCAATTGGCTACTGCGTTTAGTCGAGGCCGGCAATATCACTTAAATTTGGATGTTGAAACAATGGATGACGCTAGCTTTGCAAGTGCGGGGCATGTATTAGCAACCGAGCAGTTTGCTATAAGTAATCAGCACAGTTTACTGCCGTATTCAGTTGAACAAAAAAGTGAAGAGGCTTGTGGTGCTTCACATGACCTAACTCTGCAAGAACTCGAAAGCACAATCGCGATTAGTAATCACCGTTTAGAAGTGGTGTTTGACCAAAGAACAGGTTTACCTACCCAATGGTTGAATAACGGTGACGATATCTTGAGTAGCCCGCTAGTTGATAATTTTTACCGTGCACCATTAGACAACGACATTGGGGTGAGCGAAGTCGACAATGTTGACCCTAACGCATGGCAAGCAAGATGGGTAAATGCCGGTATAGGCGATTGGACGCGTGAGTGCCAAAGCATAAACGCTTATAGTGCCCAAGGCCGAGTGTTTGTAGCTTGCGCTTTTGAATATGTGTATCAAGATCGCTTGTGCGCAAAAACTTATTGGCATTATGAGTTTAAAGCAAATGGAAGCGTAAACCTTAGGGTTAAAGTTGCACTGAGCGAACATTTACCGCCTATGCCCAGAATTGGCATAAGCTTTACTGTTCCCAATTTTGCAAGCGAGCAAACAGTTGCATGGCAAGGGCTCGGCCCGTTCGAAAATTACCCCGACCGTTGCGCAGCCGCGCGTTTTGGAAAGTATCAAAGCGATATCGACGGTTTGCATACACCTTACATATTCCCAACAGACAACGGCTTACGCACAGAGTGTAAACACCTTACTGTAGGCACGATTGAAGTCGAGTCAGATGCTGAGGCCTTTATGTTTGCAGTAAGCCAGTATTCTCAAGCGCAGTTGAATAGTGCAAAACACACAAACGAGCTTGAACCCTCTGAGGATTTGCATGTGCATATTGACCATAAACATATGGGAGTAGGTGGAGACGACTCATGGAGCCCGAGCACTCATAAAGAATATTTGCTCGAACAAAAGCAGTACGAGTACTCGTTACGCATTGGCTAGCGTTTGCTAGCCAATTGCTTGGTAATTTTTAAGCGAGGTGCTTATTGAAGAACTCAAGCGTACGTGACCACGACAACTCCGCATCTTCAGGGCTATAACGGCTGGTGGAGTCGTTATGAAAACCATGTTGAGCACCCGCATAAAAGTGCGCCACGTAGTCTGCGTTATTCGCTTTCAGGACTTTCTCATAGGAATCCCAAGATGCGTTCACACGCTTATCAAGCTCAGCAAACTGAATCATTAAAGGCCCTTTAACTTGGCTTTGCAAATCAGCCTTGGCAGGCGTGCCATAGTAAGGCACAGCAGCGTTTACTTGCTTCGGCATAGTAGCTGCTAGCAAATTACTAATATAACCACCAAAACAAAAACCTACCACACCAAGTTTACCGGTACTTAGCTCATGCCCCTTCAAATACGAGGCGGCTGCCATAAAGTCTTGCTCAATTTTGCCGCGCTCAAGGCTACGCTGCATACTGCGGCCTTCATCGTCGTTACCTGGGTAACCACCCAAAGGAAACAAAGCGTCAGGCGCAAATGCTATAAAACCCTGCTTAGCCAGACGCCGCGCTACATCTTTAATATAAGGATTAAGCCCACGATTCTCATGCACAACAATCACCACTGGTGCTTTGCCTTCGAGCTCACGCGGCACAACCAAATAACCTTCACCCTCGCCATGCCCATTGGGCGAATCAAACTTTTGATAAGTCGCCTTAATATCCGAATCGTTAAAGCTCACTTGCTCCGCCTTCGCATAATCAGGAATAAGCGCAGAGGTAACCGCACCAAACGTTAATCCCGCCACCGACAACGACGCCATGCGCGATAAAAACGTACGACGATTAATATCGCCATGGGCATATTCGTCGTACCAATCGAATGCTTGCTGAGGAATTTGCTCGCGCGACAGTTGTTTATTTTCAGACATGGAAGGTGCTCTTTGATTTGTTATTTGATGCTTGTACGTTTTGTAGACGAGGGTTAGTTCAGAAAGTTTTACACAAACCCCGTGGCAAATGCGCAAATTTATATGCTAAACTTGCGCCCGCTTACCATAAGCTCCCGTAGCTCAGCTGGATAGAGTGTTGGCCTCCGAAGCCAAAGGTCGCGCGTTCGAATCGCGCCGGGAGCGCCATTTTGTTGGGTTGTAGCGTTAATTCCCATTCTGAAAATCTATATTCTGTAATTAAACTTTCCCTATATTTAATTGGCTGATATTTTTGGCTTGTGAGTACTTTCTATTTTGTCACAATCTACTGTTTTGAGGCTCGTGACACCAGTGTGACAATTCTGTGCGCACATTCGTTATAACATGTAGATATTTGCCTCTACTGCAATTAGAATTACTGTAAATGAAAAACTCTATTTAGGCTATTCTGATTTTAGGGGAGGGTTACAAAATTCATCATTGCCTAATACTAGTTCCTTGTCTGGGCCTACCCGTGATTCATTCATAAACAATAAAACCTTGTACACTTCTAAAGTAAATTTATAACATCCTGTAGATAGTGGTACTAGGCTTGGAGATAAACCAACCCAGCCCGCCTTTCTTTTCCCCTTTTGCTGAATGGGTAATTCTATTTATCCTTTTGATTTATTGATATTTTTATCATATATTTTATATCAGGTTTATATTTGTATATCAAAGGGATGGTCGTGGATAAAGTGGAACTCAAGCGAAAAGTAAAAGAGATTCTTTATAAAAAGGAGCTCTCGTCCAGTAATTTGAGGTCTGCGGCAACAATTTTAGGAAAATTTACAAGATCAGACCACAGTCCAGCGGAAAGCAGACAGCATGGACTTGTTGGACTCTTTGCTGAGATTTCTAGTTCTTTAGACCATTTCAAAAGCTCTCGCTCTCTAAAAAGTTTGTTCGAAACTACTTATTCTTTTGCGAAAGAGAACCCAGAATTTTCTAAAGATCTAGATAGTGATTCCAAAACAAACGAATACGCGCATGTAAAAAATTTTGATGAAAATAAAGCTGACGAATTTATAGAATTATTGTGTAACGCTGCACATAAAGCTCGAGTTTCAAAGCACGAGAGCATAGAGGTGAAATCAAGAGAAATAAAATTCATAGCGAATGGAAAGCGAGGGGTTGGTAAAACATTTTTTATGAATTATCTAACGTCTGCAAAAGGTCACCATTTCGACCAAAAGTGTGTAATCTACGTTAGAGTCAATCTAACAAGAGTTTATGAAGACTGGCAAATGCTTGATCGGTTAGCCCATCAAGTTGTATATATTTTAAGAGATAAGTATTTTCGGAATACAACCAACAAGGCCTACAATACTTTCACAATTGAAAATTTCAAAAGCTATTTAGCTCAAAAGTGTTACGAAAACAAAAGCATCGACGATATATTATGGCAAATCAAAAATTTAAAACCGTTATCAGATATTGGATTAAAAAATCAAACAACTTTTATTGGTGCAGAAGAGCTTGAGAATTATAACGTAAACAAAATTCACCTTGAAACATTTGAGGCATTACTTGATTACATTCAATCCGAAGGTTGGGGCCTCAATTTTGTTATTGATGGGCTAGACGCAATAGAGATGGCTGACAACCATGAAGCTGATTTCGAAAGTTGGGTACAAGAAACTATCAGCATTGTAGCTTCAGCAAAATATAATGTATCTTGGTTGTTGTTTTTGCGTCCAGACTCATATATCTATTACAAAACTAAATTTGAAGGTAAAGGTCAGAGAAGTGAAAAACACACATATGTCGAGATTCATCCATCATGTCCTTATCAGGTTATTGAAAAAAGATTAAAGAAATTATCGAAAACAGAAGGTTATCCTGTCGAGTTCGTTGCATATTATTACGTAGCCTTGATTGAATTTATAGGGCACTCCTTAAGAATAAACCCTCAAACGGTACTTTACGATCTATTGTCCATATTCGCAGGCAACATGAGAAGACTATTACGAAATGTACATCTAGCATCAATCGAATTCTTGGAAGTTATTGAATCAACAACTGGTGAAAATATTTCATTTAAAGATACTTCGTGGCATCGAGACTTTAATGTTAATCATGCAACTATAAACGTCCAAAACGATGAATCCTGGACCAATTTAATATCTAAGAATTATCAACATTTAAACTCCCCCATGAAACGGTTCAGTTACAAGATAGTAGAGTGTCTTGTAAATGGCGAAGCCATATATCATACGGAATCGCTAAAATTTTCTTTAGTGAATGGAAAAATTAGAAAACAAATAGAGGGCCAAGAGTTATCTAGTACGGGGGTCATGCCCAATATATTCGGGTTTCCTAGGAAGCTTTATTCGCAACTTGTTTGTGATGATAAATACTATTTCACAAGATGGTTTTACAAACTGGTTTTTTTAATCTCAGTTGAAGATACATATTCATCAGAAAGCAATGTACCTTTACCACATTCAATTTATGATCTTAAACCACGATTGGCTAAATATGGCATTACAGAACATTTATTCAACTATTTACTAATGTATTTCAAAACCTACGGGTTAATTGAATTGAAAACGGATGTTGATGATGACGAGATATTTATAACTAAAGCGGGATTATTGGTTCGAGAAACTCTTATTGAAAGTCCTGACTATGCGAGGTGTATCCTGAATAGTACTCAGCTACCTAGAGAGCTTTTGAAAGAGTCTGCTGGTTTTATTCAAATATTCGATGGTAAATTTACAGATATTGAATCAAATGAACGAAAGGTTTCTAAAAAGCGAGTTAGGACAAGAGCGATTAAACTTGCAAATAGGTTAGTATTTTGTCGATTTTTAAACTTTTGCTGGGAAGAAGCAAAGAAGGAAATGAATTTGAGCAAAGATCCCATAGTTTCTTCAATTGATTCAGTGCTAAAACAGTTGACAGAAAACCACTTAAATATCGCTGAGCGTTTAATAAATAGTGCCATTAATGATAAGCAATTCGTTTTTGTTGCGGCAATAGAAGAAAGTTTGAATTACGTCACGGAGTCAAGTTGAATGAAACGAGAGTTAGAATTGTTAAGGACTATATTGTTAGAGTCAGAGAGCCGTCTTGTCGGGGGGGTTACATTGAAGACCTCCGATTTTAACAATGCTGACCCAGAGAAAGTGATATATCATCAACGCTTGTTGATTGACGAAGGTTATTTACTCGGTCACGTACCAAAAGGTAATAGTGATTTCAAATTAAGTTCAATAGATATAGTTGGAATATCTTGGAAAGGCCATGATTTTATTGCTCAAATTCGCGACCCTGATATTTGGGAAAAATTGTCTCCTCATATGCAAAAATATGGTATTGAAAGCGTTATGACGGCAATAAAGTCAGTAGTCCAACAAGGTGTAAAAACTATTTTATTTCCTACGCCTAGTTCCTTGTGACTGCTCTTGACCATTTGTTAATTTGCACGGCTATGGAGCCATTCCACCTGCGGCGTAATGGCACCAACTGATTTGCGCCTAATAGCGCCACTTATTTCCTCTTTTTCACCTCAAACTTCATTGTAAATCGCTTAATAGTGTAACCTTCCCTTTTATCGATCAAACTTCAAGAGTGCTTTCCTGATCTAGCCGCTTATATTTTTTAGGCAGTAAATCGTTTAATGATTCATGTTATTCATTTGAATATGATTGAAAGAATTATCCTAATACTGGTTTTAATGCCCCCTAATTTAATATATATATCTACTTATTGGTTAATAAGCCGTTAAATTTTTGTTAATCTACAAGAAAAGATTACATCACAATTTACATAGGACACACCCACCAATATGAAAAAAATAGATGCGATAATAAAGCCACACAAACTAGAAGATGTAAGAGAAGCGCTCAACGAAGCAGGCATATCTGGCATTACTGTTTCGGAGGTAAAAGGTTACGGCAGACAAAAAGGTCATAGCGAAACGTATCGAGGCGCAGAGTACAAAATTGATTTTTTACCTAAAGTAAAACTTGAAATTGCCATTTCAGACGAACTCGTTGACCGCTGTATCGAAATAATCATTGAAACAGCCAAAACCGGGAAAATTGGCGATGGTAAAATCTTTGTCACTAATCTTGAACGTGCTGTTCGTATTAGAACTGGCGAAGAAAATGATGATGCAGTGTAACGGCCAGCGAACTCAATATTTATTCCAAAGCTAAGCTGATAAAAAATAAACAAATGTGAATGAACAAAGTAACTCAATTACCACTGATTCAATACACACAAAATAAAAAACAACACTCAATAAAACACAAATAGAGAATCTACATGGAAAACATTAACAGCGCCGTCGAAACACTGGTGCAAAGCTCAAATACCTTCTTTTTACTTATTGGCGCAATCATGGTGTTTGCTATGCATGCCGGTTTTGCTTTTTTAGAGGTTGGCACGGTCCGAAATAAAAACCAAGTAAACGCCTTGGTAAAAATTATTACTGACTTTGCTATTTCTTGTATCGCTTACTTTTTTATAGGCTATTACATTGCATATGAAACCACTTTTTTCAGCAGCGCCTCAAACTTAGCAGCGAATAACGGATACGATTTGGTTAAGTTTTTCTTCCTTATGACCTTTGCTGCAGCCATCCCGGCCATTATCTCTGGCGGCATTGCAGAGCGGGCCAGATTTTACCCCTTTTTGATAGCGTCTGCGCTTATTGTGGCGCTAGTTTACCCGTTTTTTGAAGGTATTGTATGGAATGGTAACTACGGCATTCAAGCATGGCTAGAAGACACCACTGGCGCGCCCTTCCATGATTATGCGGGTTCGGTTGTTGTGCACGCTGTTGGCGGTTGGTTAGCGTTAGTGGGTGTTTACTTTTTAGGGCTTAGAATGGGACGCGTTAAAGACAATCGCATGGTTGCCTTTGCTCCCTCAAATATTCCATTTTTAGCCCTGGGTACATGGATTTTAAGTATTGGTTGGTTTGGCTTTAACGTTATGTCAGCACAAGCAATGGATGGTATTAGCGGCTTAGTTGCCATGAACTCGTTAATGGCAATGGTAGGGGGCATTATTGCAGCCTTGTGGTTTGGTAAAAATGACCCTGGCTTTATTCACAATGGACCACTAGCGGGACTCGTTGCTGTATGTGCAGGCTCAGATGTGATGCATCCGATCGGTTCATTGTTTGTGGGCATAGTCGCTGGTTTCATATTTGTGAAGTTATTTACCGTGATGCAACAAAGCAAGAAAATTGATGACGTACTAGGCGTATGGCCACTGCATGGTGTTTGCGGCGTCTGGGGCGGCATAGCAACAGGCATTTTTGGTTTAGAAGCATTAGGTGGTTTAGGCGGCGTATCGTTAATGGCACAAGTGATTGGCTCAGTCGGTGGCGTATTGGTCGCAGTCATTGGCGGCATCATTGTTTATGGCGCTGTGGCTAAAGTGAGTCAATTGAGGCTATCTGAAGAAGAAGAGTTCCAAGGTGCGGATTTAAGTATTCATAAAATTGGCTCTATGGGTAAAGATTAATACTCAATGTAATTGTACGATCAGCTTGGTAACTTGCTGATCGTATAGGACCATTCAAAATGAACGAATTTAATACCTTATATATTGTCGTCGTTGCTGAATAATTATCATTTGTCAGTGCTTTTTTAGGTGGTGTTTCTGCGACAATATTGGTGACCTATTAATTAATTATCTCATTTTTTAGTCTTCTTTTTGTGTGGGTGTACTTAGAGATTGCTTTAATACAGCTTTGCCACTGCGAACGTTTGCGAGGGCCTGCTTGGTTTCTATCGACTCTTTAAAAGCAATAACAGGGTCGTTGTCGAGCGCAAGTGGCGCAGACGCTTTGGTCTGATTGCTTTGCTGATTTTGCGGAGTCACGCTGCCTTGTTTAGGTCGCATTACGCCTACATACTCACGCACAACCGATAGCTTTTTCACTACATCAAACCAAAATGGACTGCCTAACCCAATGAGGACGCCGGTTAATGTGGTTGAGATAAACCAAATAAAAGCCGAAAGCGCGCTGTTAACGTCTTCGTTGTTAATTTGAAACGTTTCTGCAAACAATTGATTGGGAGTTCGTCCTTCCCCATAGCCCATTGGTATTCCGTAAGTGTTAACCTCTTTTAATTGCGCTTTAAATTCGCCTAAAGACTGTTTTATTTCCGCTACACTTGCTTTGTCATTAGGCTCAGAATTTTCGATTCTGTGCATTTGAATAGTTGCCATTGTTTCGATGTTTTCAGCTTTGTTAATCATGCTCAAGCGCAATTTTTGGTTGGATGCATAGTCGCTGCCTAGGCTGAAAATGTTAACGTTTAGTATAAAGGCAATGACAACACCTATTATGCCTGTTAGCCAAAACGACTTAGTCCTAAATAAACGTGATGTGGCATTACCCGCTTCTTCATATTTATTGACCAAATAAGTGAGTGCATCGTTTAATTGATTGCCACTTTTATCATAAAAAGTCTTACCTAATTCAGTTTCACCTAGGCGATGCATGAATTCAGTCGCGGTTAGTCGTTCTTTCGCCTTTTCGGGCAAAATTTGATAAACGAGAGCGGAAACGGCTTGAGAAATCTCGGGGTCAGTCGGGGAAATATTATTTTTTTCTGTGGAAGTGTTTTGAGTGCTTTCCTTTGTATTTTGTGTGGAAAATTTTGCCCCTGTACTGTTATGCCAGCTAACCACTTCTTGCGTTAAATGCTTCAGCAAATAGTTTTTTAACATGAGCTGCAGGTCTTTTTTGCGCATGTTAAGCGACTTAAAAATAATTTCTACGAGCATGCTCGCAAGGGTAGATAACAACAATAAAGTAAGCGCAATTGCTAAGGCAACATCAAGTTCCATCATGGCTGTATCCCTTTTAGAGAGTTTGTAACACTCTCTCTTATCAATCGAATTTCAAGAGAGCTTTCCTAGTCTAGTCGTTAATATTCTTTAGGCAGTAGGTCATTAAATGATTCATGGGGTCGGTCATAATTATAATCGACCACCCAATAAAATCTAGAAACCTTCGTCGAAGTAATACTCTTTGAGTGCAACTAGAACTTCGTCAATATCGTCCAAAGAAAAAATACATAAGACAAAAATAATACTGTTTTTTTCCATTCCGATAGCTTAACTATGAGTAACTTTTTGCCAATATAAAAGATTAATGTTGCAATTAAAAGCCAAATTACTGGTGCTATAGGTGCAGTTAAGCGTAGTAAAAAATGATGTTCCTCAGCCTTCAATTCACCCTCTAACTCTTCTATTTCGCCATTAACCACAAACTCAGCAATCGATTCCCAGTTATCCTCAGATAACGCTGCGCTATGGCCACCTTTTACTAAGCCTTTATTTATGAGATCACATTCAGGTCCAACACGATCATCAAATGTTGAACAATATTGATATGGCGACGTTCGTTCCTCTAGCAAGAATCCATAATGACCTGCTCCACCAAGATCACTTATTCCTAATATCTCAAGCGCGTTTGGAAACCAAGCAACGACCGCATCATTACTTGCGGTATAATTTAGAACCTTTTCTATCTGATTTCTATCCTTTAATTTTTTCCAATTATAACTTGTTGGTACAACACTCCCGGCGAAAACAACATTGCCAAATTTTATAGATGGGTGTTCTAGTAATGCTTTTGAAAAAATATAAGTTCCATGACTGTGGCCAACGAAATGAAATTTTGCATTAGGATATTTGGATTTAGCTGAAACGTAATTCTGCAAAAACCACTGCACTTTTTCCTCGCGTGCATTTGGACGAAGAAACCCTAATATGGGAAAATAACCGTAACTAGAATGCACACTAGCAAATTTCTTATTTGCATCTATACCTGTTTCATAGATTTGTTTGGCGATTTTTTCTGTCCAATAACCTTCATCTCGAATGCCATGAATAACAAAAACAACATGTTCTACCTCATTTGCTTCAACCTCGGTTTTAGTATTTCTATTGTCAACTAAAAACGCTTCTCTAAGTTTTTCTGCTCTGCCTTTTTTTCTCGAACATAACTTACGTTCTTCGATCTGATAATCTTCACTTTTGCAATCGATATCTGGTGCTAAATCCATTTGAATTACATCAAGGTGACCAGAGTGTGAAACTTTGATGTATTGAAAGTTCATTCCTGTTACCAAATCAATATTGTCAGTCGGTGGGACTAAATCATCAATCGTTCCTAATAATTGAACAACAGTAAAGTCTTTCGCTATTTCAAGAGTTTTTTTGTTCCGATTCATCGCTATCCATTGCAATTTCAGCTCAGTTAAAAATTTCGAATCTTTTTTGACACTAAATATTATTGGCGCTCGGTCGTGAAACTTTTGGACTACTTCTCCCAAAAATGTCCCGATCTCCATCTCTACAGCTTTCGTTCTGCTCATGTGATGAGATATTGACCAACCATTGTTCATGCCTGCCAATAGCACTATTCTATTGACCTTAGACGCCCACTTTCTTGGTGAAGAGTAGGAAGTTCCGCTATTGTTGGCATACTTTTTAATCGCATCTCCAAACTCTATATCTGTAGTTTCTCCCTGTGCGAGAACATATAGTTTTCTCGCAAATACAGCCCCCATGCTATATCCAACTAACACAACTTCCTTATACTTCTTTTTTTCGAACGCCTTATCTATTTCTAACATTATTTCATGAGCAACTTGATTGGGATCAGCTGTTGATAATGCTCCAAAAGGTAGATCTGGTGTTAAAAAGGTAACAGAATCAAAAATTTTATTTCCTTTTTTGGGTCCAGAAATATGTTTCATTTTTTCTATAGTTTCTTTGACGGGTCTCATTGCACTTTCACTGCCACCGTATGCGTGGAGGATAACAACTAATGTTTCACTTTCAACAGACGGCTTTTCAGTAACTTCGACTAAGTTAGTGTCGTAATTTTTAGGATGGGTGATGACATAGAAAACGCTTAAAAAAATTATTAGCGTAAAAATGACACATATGACAAAAACTTGATTAATTGTCATGGCTTTAGATTTGTCGAACATCATGAGCTCCCTGCAGTAGTTTAACCTCAGTCTATAGCAAAAATTTATGTAAAGGGAAATTCTGATGTCCTATGCAACCTACGATTGATAAATATTCCCTCGATGTTGAAAAAATAAGCAGTCTAAGCTATTCAAGAGTAATTAAAGTGTTACAGTAATTATAGAGATTAATAGCAGTGAAACGCCTCACCTCGAGCCAATTTAGTTTTATAGGAAGAGTAATACAATGCCATTTTTTAAGAATAGAATGAAATATGTAAATAGCAGGATATGGAGCACCGAGTTGAATCATGAACTATTTCCTGAAAAGTCTGAATTAGGTGGTAAAGCTAAAATTGGGATTTGCTTTTCAGGGGGAGGCACTCGATCTGCATCTTGCACACATGGGCAATTACGAGCATTAAGCGAGCTTGGTCTTTTGGAAAAAATTGGATATATATCCTGTGTTTCAGGTGGTGCGTGGGCAGCGTTGCCTTTTGTCTTTCTGAACGAGCATTATCAAGACAGTCACTTTCTTGGGTCTTATATTGAGCCAAGCGAACTCACGCCTGAAGCACTATCAGAAATTGGTGATACAAATTATTTACAGACAGTTACTAACGCCTTCCTAATCGACGATATTTTTAAAAATTGGGCGACATTTGCTGGCGATGAAACCTATGCAAGAGCTATAGGAGAAGTTTTTCTGAGTCGTTTTGGATTAAACGAAAGAAATAAGCTGTTTGCCTATAATCAAAATCACCTCGATGATGTATTAGAACGCAATCAAAATCTTAGTCCTAGTGACTTTTATCTACCGCGTAAGAATAGGCCTTTTTTAATAGCAAGTGGTGCACTACTAAGACCGGGTAAGGGCGATTATGTGTTTGAGATGACACCTTGGTATACTGGCGTTGGCAACCTTTACCGCGGAGCTGGTGCAAGAGGAAAAATTGACATTGGTGGAGGTTATATTGAATCATTTGCCATGGATTCTGATGCGCCAGAGTCTGTCGAGGATGACGATACTGTAAACGTGAGATTGGGGAAAAAAAGTCATAGGTTCACTTTGTCAGATATCATAGGCACAAGTGGCGCTGCTCCTTCTGAAGTTCTCAATTTCTTCGGTATAAATTTTGTTGGGTTTCCAGAATTTAAACATTGGCCATTGAGCGGCATTGGAGAAGTGAGCGCGAAAGAATATGAGATTGGTGACGGTGGGAATATTGAAAATCTCGGTATTATTCCACTGCTTAAACGAGGAGTGGAGCGTATCATTGTATTTGTTAATACAAAGAAAAAGCTCTATGAAACCAAAAATGAAAACATCAACGATGCGGTTGTTTCCTTATTCGAAAATGAAAGTGTCAATCAAGTATTTGAAACGTCAAAGTTAACACAGTTGCATGAAGCACTTCTAGCACGTTTAGCCTCTGGAGAAGCCACTATTCACAGCGACACTTACAATTTGTTGGAAAATGCTCACCATGGCATAGATGGAAATCGCCAGGTAACCGTGTTTTGGATTTATAATAATATTTATAGACAGTGGCAAAATAAATTACCAGCCGATATTAAACATAAAATTGGCAATTATGGAAAACTAAATAACTTCCCCCACTTCGCAACTTTCGGTGAGAATTTTCCAAAAGCTATTGACCTTGATCCCATTCAGGCAAACTTGCTTAGCCAAATGAGTTCTGCGGTGATCCTGGATAATGAAAATGAATTTCGTAATCTAATCGAGAGCGGTTAAATTAACTATGCTACTTATGAGAGTTGTATGCTAGGTTTGTCATTGTAATGGACTACAGTAATCACATATTTGTAGGTCCCTAATGCAATGTTGACTTATCTAAAAACTTTTAGTCTAAATAATTTAAGGTTCATCGTCTCTACTAACAAATTGGCATAAAAAGATAAAGGCGCTACTTTACAAGAATAAGCTTACGAAAAACCTTATATTGATCAAAGAAAAAAATAGAGTGCTTAAAAGTCTATCATAACAAATATTCTTATTAACAAGGAAAGTCATGAAACGAATTATCATAGTGCTTTTGTGTGTTTACACCAGCATCGGCTGCACTTACAACAACGTTAGGTTCTTTGAGTATGCTGACATACAAGAAAATGTGAATGACGATACAGTCAGTATCTTTGTGGATGCCTCAGGCTCTGTATATCCGAAGAATGGGATTGTAAAAAATATTGACTCCGCAATCAAAAAAGACTTTTTCATTTTTAACTTAGCAACGGCTAAAGATTTGAATTGCAAGGGAGTAGCCGCTAATACAGAAATGCAAAAGATCTGCGCAACGAACTTACGCAATAAAACACCTAGTGTGTCTGAAAAGAAATGCTATTCACCTTCGCAAGCAGTAAAATATTATCAGCAAATTCAGTTTGAGTTTTGGGAGCAACGCGCCAAGCACATATATCAGCAGGTCGCGGGTACTCAAAAAGAACTAATATTTATGCTGCATGGCTATAATAACGATTTTGAAGCATCTAAAAAGAACTTTGATTTACTAAAAGAGCAGGTGAGAAAAAATGCATCTAGAGCTGATCGTGAATTTCTGTTTGTAAATATCCACTGGGACGGCTTTGAGGGAGGTCCATTGTCAGGCGCATGGAGCAGAGCTCAGTCCTCTGGGCCTTTGGTAGGCTTTAAATTGCGCGCGTTTTTTAATGCACTTAGCGATCAATTTGCTATCAATGGAGAAGCTGCCCCTAATATTACCTTTTTCACTCACAGTTCGGGCGCCTTTATTGTAGGAGCTTTATTTGGCAATCCTGAAAAAGCGCTACCAAACTTGAGTGAACCAGATGGCATTGACTATTGTTTATTTTATAGAAATCGTAGTGGAGAGGATTTAGTTCAATACCAAATTCCAAAATTTAAATCCATCCGGATAGGCATGATTGCAGCAGCAACGCCCACTACAACCTTTAATGGTCAACCTTTTGCAGAAAAAATAGATCAGCATGTTGGCTTGATAGCAAACGACGTTACCTTGGTTTTTTCCATGAATAAATATGACTTCGCACTGTCGAAAATTTTTCAGGTGCAAAATCTAAATATTTTTGGTGCTGTAGGCAGTGGTTCCGATAAAACTAAATACTGCAAATTGTTAGAAACGCTAGAAACTCGTCAGAACGTAGATAAGGTAACGGCTATACATTTCGAAAAGATCGGAACAAATTGGTTTTATCCAATAAACGCGCACTCATTAGTTGATGGTGATGACGGTTATTTAAAAAGGAAATGGTCGACTAAATTATTTTTTAATGCCGTTTTAAATGGCGATTATATTGACCCCCATCGTTTAACTGTCGCTTGCCCTTGAGTTAATTAGTTGCAAACAACCGGTCTGCGAGAGTCCTCGATTCTCATATTCGCAAAAAGAGGACAATTCTATTTGGTACTGCACTCTTTTGTGACAGTAAAGAGTTCGTCAAACGCCACTGGCTTTATTGGTGCAAGGTATCTAATTTTGACCTGTGGTGAGTACTTATCGCGTATCTTTCTAATATGAGAAATCGTTTTTTCCATATCATCCGCAAAACTAGGAAAAGATTCAAAGGGTTCTGATAGCGGCAACGTAAAATTATCCCAATGTATAGGGATAACAGTTTCAGCATCAGAATTTACTACTGTATCTAGCCAATATTTTTCAATATCGTCTAATTCCATGTGGCTGAGTAACCCCATTCCTAAAAACACTACATCGACGTCGCCATAGTTGTTCTTTTTATTCGATAAGCCAGCGCTAGGAACAATTAAAAACTTGCCACAAGGGTGCTTAACGACAAAGTTATAAATTGGCCCACCATTGCCATAATTTGACCCATCTGACCATTCTAAAAATAGCGCTTCAGCTTTTTGAAGTATAACGTGTTTAACTGCGTGATTTGTTTCAAAGGCCTCAATACTAAACTGGTCTTCACTGCCAAAGCGATATGTTTTGTTTTCAACAATGTTAGTGTAAGACGATGATTCCGTTGAGAAAAGCTTACGGCTAACAGGTGAGCCATACAAGTGAGCCCCCAATCTAAGCGCGACGAATTGACTGTCCATTGCATGATCGTAATGCGCATGAGAAACAAACAAGGCAGCTACATCACCAAATCTAAGATTTGCCTCGGTAAATGCGTAATGAACTTTTGATTCATCGCTGATCATTTTATCCATTATCATATCTTTGAATCCTTTGCGGGTAAAATATCCATCGAACAAGATAGATGTATCGTCATCAGATATCAGCAAGGTAGACACACCAAAAAAGCGGACTTGAAGACTTGATACTTCATTTATTTCAATATACTCATCTGGTTCAGGTTGCCATGTTGTACAAGCAGATATCGCCGTCAGAATGACGCAAAATGCCAAAAAAGCCTTCAGTTTAAGCCAGTAACCTTGTGTCATCAGAGAGTCAAAACCCTATCCCAAACACTCCCAAACTCATCCGCCGCCCAGCTCTGCCATGATTGATTGTCTGCCGACGCATGCGTATTATATTTTAGTTCTTTAGCAATCGCTTTAATAAGCCGCTCTCTGCGCTGGCTGTCGGACTCTCGCCGCCGCCGACCACCTACTTTCTTCCAGCGTTTAATAACACTGATGTTGTAGGTTTCTTTTATCGCGGTTAGTGTCCACTCATCCAAAATCTGAGTAGCTTTTTGTTTTGCATTATTTTCAATATACTTTTGTTCGTCGGGCGGAATTTTAGAAAAAGGTATCATAAAATGGCCGTTTTCAATCGATAAGCCCGGGTGATGAATCAAATTATTGAAATTATCATGATCCATAAAATGTGACCTATCTTTGCCGAGAAAAATGAGCTTTGACACTTTTTTATAGAACGACTCAGGAAAGTTAGTATTTGTGAGAGGATTGAGTTGCCGAAAAATATAGTCGGCTTTTTCTAGCCTTGAGCGTTCTAATGGCTCATCGGGTTTAATAAAATTGAATGATAAGTCATTAACGAAATACATCATATCGTGAATCTTGGCGTTAAAATCCCACGGAGTTCTTGGTCTAGCGCCTAAATTAAAACAGAACCCTTTGCCCGCAAAATTGACATAAGGCGCTGCCCATCCAAATCTCCGCTTAGCGTTGATTGAGCGCAGCTTACAGTTTAAAGTCGTCATAATTCATATCCGTCTATTATAAGTCAAAACTCTTTGTATTCATCACACCACACCACTGTATCGATATACCCTAGCATAGTACAAAGTTAAGTTTGTATATACATCGGTCGTAGTTTTCTCATATTAATGCAATTTTTAAAGGCTTGATTATTTTGCCTGCAGCTAATGGGGTTAATAAAAAGTAACTACCGCTTTATGGTTTTTCAATAAATATAAGAATTGGTGATTTAGTGTATCAACCGTCCTTTAAACTGTTGAGGAGACCAGTTTTGCTAGTGCTTTGTTTAAAAAAAGCTTACACGCCTTGGTCTTTTTAAACGCTCCCAAGAACCTGAGTCTGCTTTATTTGAATGATGTAACCTACAACCAACACTACGATTCAATTTTCTAGAGATCTTTGACGATGAGTGATTTAAATCTTTTGGAATTTGCCGGATAGCATGTTTGATAATAAACTCGAAAGATTTCTTCTCGCTCTTGTATTGTTAAATGTAGAGACAAACTATTTATTCCTCTGGGCGCAATACCGAAGGTCTAAGCGATTATTTATTGGATAACCGGGTAAAATTTATCAAACATAGCAGCAATATTTTGAAGTGAATCACCTTATGGTTATCGATCCCAAATCAATGCTTTTTGTTGAGCATTTTAATAAATTCTTTTTCCCATGTTTCATGGCAACGTCTCTGCTTATATTTAATATAACGTTACATTTACCAACTGAGCTTACAGGAGGGCATTTGATGTACGAATACTTTGAGCTCAAGGATAAACTCTGCATAAAATTATCAAACTAGATTAAGTGATATTAGACTTTATTATTGTCGGACATGTAGACCTTGATTGTCTTAATCTGACTGAGATTAGGTTCCATGCTTACGAAATTAGCGCAATTTTTCGACTAGTTAATAATTAGAAGCCGCTCCCTTTACTTGAAGTTGTAGCATCATCACTGAGCCCAAAAATATTTGAATCAACATAACTAGTAATTTGACTAATCGTCTTAAAATCAAGTTCTTGGTTTCTCAATATCCAGAAGATTTGCGCACCAGCAACTATTGGGCCATGCACCTCTGATGCTTCTATACAAGTTTGGCCGGCTACTGGTGCTTTATCTGAAGCTTTGTGACGAGCTTTGTTTTGGTTTGAGTAAACATTGAATTGGCGTATCGGTTCGCAGTTATAAATTGACAATTGCTCTTCTAAAACACCTTCACAACATTTTCCTCTTCGAACATGGCCTTGTGAATAAGAATCTTGAATTAGGTGAAATAATGAACCCAGAGCTTTTTGTTTGATATTTCTAGAAGACAAGTCGACATCGCAATTTACGATAGTATTCGAGCATTTGAAAGCAAACATAGTTGCAATCGACCATGGTTCTCCGTTGTCTAAGATACAAGGAAAACCGGTAGTACCATCAGGAATCATTGCGTTCGCTATCGGGTTTCTTTTGGATTTTTCATTATCCCAGTAACTACAATAATTTTGTGCAATAAACTCAGTTCCATCTGATAAAGTTCTATTCTCCATAATCTGCAGCAAATAAGACGCCCAAGCAACAATCTTTTGTTTTGTAACATTTGGACTTGTATTTTCTACGGAACTCATCGAATGCATGAATTGAAAGTCACCATAGTGAGTGCTGCACCTTAAACCCGTAGAAATGTTTTTGTTTTTACCTTCACATTCTGACACTGCCATATTCCACAACCATCTCGCTAAACCAAAGAGGTTTCCAAAGCTCAATTCACCGACTGGGTCATCTGGATGGCGGACTGCCTTTTCCATTTCTTTGCGGTCGAATTTGATAGTTTTATTTAGTTTTAAAAGTATTTCACCTTCCCAGTTATTTGGTGTTCTAGGACAAGTTGTAGGTAAATCTTTTGCATTTAAAGCGCAATACATCGAGTTTAGTATCATGGTTTCGTGGTGGTCGCCTTTCAGCCAGATGGTGTGGGCTGCAGCGTTACATGAGAGAAAAATAATTAAAATAAAAAACCAAACATTGCGAATCAAAATTTTCATCCTTCCATTCTGGTGATGGTAAAATATACTGATTGATCAAAATGTAGTCAACTGCTAACCTGTTGTTATTGATGTGAATTATTTCGATATTTCAATGCGTTACATTTATTGAGTAAAATTTTCTAGAATAAGGACATTTATGAATTATAAAACACTAATATTTATCGGTATTTTTTCTACAAGTGCTGCAGCACAAAAGCCTTTGCAATCAAGGGTTTATATTGTGAGTGACGCTGGAAAAGTGGAGAGGTACGAGGCGAATCTAAAATTAGATTCTGACATGACAGAGTTGTATCTAGCCTCTGTGGATATTAATACATGTACCAAGGTTAATGATCCCACATCCAAATTAAATTCCTCGGTTTTGGTTCAAGCAGAAGTTGCTGCTTTCGACAACACACTTAAGAACGTAGATTGCAAACTAAAAAATAACCTTTCTCATGATATTAGCGATGATATACCTACGGGATTTGGTGATTTGTCGTTTGGTAGTTTTAATGGAGGAACCCAGGTTGAAGCCACGCTACTCAGATATAATCTTCACTATAGTAGCTCTGGGGCTATTCCGTTCTATATTTTAGCGACTACTGCTGCAGGGGGAAATATAGACCCTGAGAATGTAAAAACCAACCTAGTTGGTACTGATGGAGGCCTTTTAAATTTCAAGTTCGCAGACGATGTAGTGACTTTTAACGGAAAAAGAAAAAATGGATTTTGTAACTTCACCAGCAATGATTTGTTAAGCGGAGGGTGTTATCTGAACTATCAACTCGGGGCCAAAATGGTTGAGTACACCAATGAAGATGGCACGACAGACAGCCTATTTGCAGGATATACGTCAATTCAACTAGCTTTTGATTTTCCTATAACCCAAGATGGCAGCAGAGCAGGGAGGCTCGTTGGAGCTGCTGGGTTATCTGCTTATTATGCAAACACGGAGAAAGTTCAATTCTTATTTCCTGAATTTTCAGATAGCGCTACTGGAAATGTGGCAGACTTAGACAAATACTATGCTTCATTTGATGTGGGACTTAAATTCACGATATCCAATGTTGTTGATATTAATGTCAAATCATCAATACCTTTATCCAATAGGGATGTGTTTAGCAATCAAACATCAATTTCTGTAAGTTGGAGGCCAAAGTAATAATATTGTTCCTCAACTCTTATAACAGAGCAACTTTGCAATAGAGAGACAATAAGTGTTCACGTTGAGCCATGATGTGCACTTAATTAAATAAAGGCACTGAGCATTAATTCATCTTGCTGGATGAGAAAAGATAATTTCTTCCTACATTCTTGCAGCGATTACCTGAGGTTTTAGTGCTTTTTTTAGCTTCGACTGTTTACAAAAAAATAACAACGGTGTGAATACATTCAAAGCTCACTAAGAAAGGTTACTTGCACCCAAATCCCACCAATATAAACCAACTTATTTACGCCTCTCAATCGCCGGTATTTCAAAATACTCATCAGGTGAAGACTTCTTAAGCTCAGTGAGCAACTTTTTTCGTTTGGCTCTATCTGCTGTTGATTCACCAAAAACATCATAATGTATCTTTTCAATAAGCTCACTGGATTCCTTTCTACTAATTGCCCCAAGCAGCTCACCAGCTTGCATCAGCCCTTCGGTTCGGTGCTTCAGTCTAATGTCAGGCTTTCCATTTTTAGTTGAAGAAAATAAGTGCTTGAGTTGCTCACTACAATATCCAATAAAGTCTTCTCTATCCATATTTTCCTCCCATGGTAGGTTAACTCGTAAAACATAGGATATAGCAAGTATTCCAAAAAGTCGTTATTGACAATAAGCTCTTAATTTTAGCGCACCAATCAGTGAATAACCTAGGTCGAACGTGTTTGAAAACGAAGCATTTGAATAATAAAGCACAATCAACCCTCTTGCAGCTGCTTAAGTTATAAGAAATACTAGGTAAATCTACAGCTCTGGTTTTCTTATTAATCCACGGTCATCTGCAAAACGAGCAAATGGGTATTATAAGCGAGACAGTTTTGTTAATAACCAACTGGTTTTAAAAATGACAATAACTCACTCCAAAGATGGTTTCCAAATCCGCGGCGCAGAAATGACCCGCATCGAAACCTTTGTCGACGCTGCTTTTGCGTTCGCAGTCACGCTATTAGTAATTGGCGGCGGTGACAACATACCCAACAATTATCAAGACTTTGTAAAAGCTTTGCAGCAGGTGCCATCATTTACCATGTGTTTTGCGAACATTGTTTTCTTTTGGTATGCACATCATATTTGGAGTCGGCGCTTTGGGCTAGATGATGGCTTGTCGACCTTTTTGTCGCTTTTGCTTATTCTCGTAGTACTCATTTTTGTATATCCGCTGAAAGCTATTTACGCCGGGGCATTTCACTTTATACCAAGCTTCGACTCGGCAGCGGTATTTGCGCTGACCTCGGTTGAGGATTTCAGCGGCTTACTTGTTATTTTTGGGCTCGCTTTTAGCATGCTCTCGGCTATTATTTCAGCACTCAACTGGCACGCCTTTCGGTTAGCTGAGCAAATTGGATTGTCGGCGCTTGAAAAGTTTGATACCAAAACAACAGCACTTATGTGGTTGATTAATGCTTTGGTTCCGCTTGGCTCTGTTACTATCGCACTTTCTACAACGAGTGTTTTTTGGATAAAGGTAGCGAGCTATTTTTATATCGTGTTTGCCGTTGCTCTGCCTCTATTAAAAATAACGAGGAAGCGCTTGCGGCTTAAAGTACAACCTGCCAAAGCAGACGACGATATATAATCCGCAAGCTGAAATCGGTTTTTCTATGCTATTTTTGCAAAAAATACTTCAATAATTCGTGACTATTTTGCAAACGTGCAAAGTCTTGCGGCACCGCATTCATACTGAATGCAACTACTGCATTTTGCTCAGGAAATATCGCTAAAAACGAATAACCGCCGTTAATTGTGCCACCATGATGATAAACGGTTTGCCCATCAATTTGGTCGACTCTAAACCCGAGCGCATAATTTTGTGGGTTCATTTCGCCATTTTTTAACGGCACAGGAGTGAATAACAAGTTGGTGCTTGCTTCATCAAGTAAACTGTTTGTCAGCAGCGCCCTCCCGAATTTAACAAGGTCGCTTGGCGTCGACAAATAGCCAGCGCCCGCATATTTATTACTGTAATCAATTTTAGGTGCATGAAACAAACTATTGCCCATCAATAAATACGGGCGGGCTTGTTCATCACTAAACGATAAAGTGTTAAGTTGTGTCGATGGCATATCAAGCGGCGCTAGCAAATAATTCTGCATAATTTCGGGGTAGGTGGCCTTTGCAGTGCTTTCCATCGCCAGGGCAATTAAAGAGTATGCGTATGATGAGTAATTAAAACTTTCGCCCGGGATAAAAAGCAGAGGATCGTTTTCTACAATCGCTGCCGCTGCCCGCGTATCAATATATGCTACATCACTCAAAGATTCCGACAGCTCATCTTTATAATGCCTAATGCCGGCCTGATGGCTCAGCAGTTGTTTAATTGTATAAGGCGAGTGTTCGCTAGCAAAGTCAGGCACGTACTCTTGAAAATTGTCGTTAATGTTTAACACATCGTTTTGATGCATCGCCATTGCGGTCGTTGCCGTGAGCGACTTTGAAATACTCCCAATTTGATATTGCGTATCAAAAGTAGCCGAGCGCTCTTCAGACAAATCGGCATAGCCAATAACACCTCGCCAAACGCTAACGCCGTCTATGCTTACATGTGCCGAAATAGATGGAGCAGGGTAATTGTCGTAGTTGTTGATTAACCATTGTTCGCTATTTTGACACGCCTCTACTTGCGCAAATTGACACTCAAAATCCATTGTACTCTGCGCGGCTAAAGGTCGGTCTTCAATCATCAAATACACATACAAAGCGCCGCCAGCGATAATGGCCATTAATGCAACCAGCACACCAATCAATATTCGTTTTATCATTTTGTATTTCCTTACAGGCAGCACGCTGCCGAGTTTCCTTTATTTGCTATCGTCTGACAAACCCGTTTTTTTCAAGTGAATGTCTTTTTCAAAAGTATGCACTAGACCACGCAACAACGCCACTGCTGAGCGCGAGCAAACCATAAGCCGCTTAGCCACTTAGCATCAAAAATCCTAACAATAACTCAGCTTTAATCTGTTATCTAAAAACAAGCGTTTAATAGTATTGTACGTCGCAAAATTATAACGATTACAGGAGAGAGGAATGTTCAATAAGCGAATACAGTCGCTAATGCTGGTGGTAGTCATAGGTTCTAGCTTAGGCCTTGCAGGTTGTTCAGAAAAAACAGACACCACTGCAATGGAGGCGCAAGAGCAAGTAACTGCCGACATTAACAGTAGTATGAGTGATGCCACTAATCCATTTTTCAAAGAGTGGAACACGCCATTTGGCGCTCCCCCTTTTGAACAAATAGAAGTCAGCCATTTTAAGCCTGCGTTTGAAGCGGCAATGGCGGAGCACTTAGTGCAAATAGACGGTATTGCCAACGCAGACAGCCTGCCTACTTTTAATAACACCATTGCCGAAATGGAGTTTTCAGGAGCCTCTCTCGACCGCGTTTCGCGTGTTTTCTTTAACCTTGCGGCGACTGAATCGAATGATGAAATTCAAGCCTTACAGCGCGAGTTTTCCCCAGCTTTAACGCGTCACAGCAATACTATTCGCATGAACGCAAACTTGTTCAAACGTATCGACGCGATATATAAAAACCGCGACGAAGCTGGCCTTACCGACGAGCAACTTAGGCTTACCGAACGCATTTACAACGACTTTATTCGCGCAGGTGCCGACTTAACTGGCGATGCCAGAGAGCGTTTTGCAGCTATTAACGAAAGAATTTCTAGCCTTACTACGCAGTTTGGCCAAAACGTACTTAACGACACTCGCGATTTTAAACTCGTATTAGAAGAAACCGACCTAGCAGGCTTGCCCAAATCGCTTATTGAAGCCGCAGCAGCACAAGCAAATGCGCAAGACATGCCAGGCAAATACGTGATTACATTGCAGCGTTCAAGCGTGCAGCCGTTTTTGCAGTTTTCAGAGCGCAGAGACCTACGCGAAAAAGCCTTTAACGGCTGGGCACTACGTGGTGACAACGACAACAAATTCGACAACAAAGCCATTGTAGAAGAAATCGTAAAACTGCGTGCAGAGCGTGCTGAATTACTCGGCTACGATCACCACTCTGACTACGTGCTATCAAACGCAATGGCCAAAACACCAGAAGCCGCAATGGAGCTGCTAATGGACGTATGGGAGCCAGCAGTAGCAAAAGCTGAGCAAGAGAAGCAGTGGATACTTGAGCTAATGGCACAAGAGGGTGCCGACCACGAATTTAAAGCATGGGACTGGCGTTACTATGCTGAAAAAGTTCGCCTTGCTCGCTTTAACCTAGACCAAGCCGAAATATCGCAATACTTTGAGCTCGAAAACATGCTCGAAGCACAGTTTTATGTAGCCGAGCGCCTGTTTGGCCTAACATTTGAAGAGCGTGACGACATCCCAGTTTACAACTCAATAGTGCGCGTATGGGAAGTAAAAGACCCACAAGGCAACCACTTAGGATTGTTTTACGGCGACTACTACGCAAGAGACTCAAAGCGCTCTGGCGCATGGATGAGCGCGTTTAGAGCGCAGCAAAAACTGGCGGGTAACGTTACCGCAATGGTCACTAACAACATGAACCTTAATCAACCTGCCGAGGGCGAACCAACCTTAATGAGCTATTCTGATGCAGTGACTTTATTCCACGAATTTGGTCATGCATTACATGGTTTACTCTCGGATGTGACTTACCCAACGCTTTCTGGTACAAACGTACCACGTGACTGGGTTGAGTTTCCGGCGCAAATTTATGAGCACTTTATCGCCCAGCCTTATATGCTGCAAAAGTTTGCACTGCATTACGAAACAGGTGAGCCTATGCCGCAAGCACTGCTCGACCGTATTATGCAAGCAAGCACCTTTAACCAAGGGTTTGCAACTGTTGAATACACAGCTTCAGCCTTAGTTGATATGGCCTATCATCAGTTAACTGACGTAGACAGCATCGACGTAAGACAGTTTGAAGACGAAGTGTTAAGCAGTTACTCAAAGCCTGAAGAAATTATTATGCGCCACCGTAGCACACACTTTGGTCATATTTTCTCTGGCGGCTATCATTCTGCTTACTACGCTTATATGTGGTCCGAAATTTTAGATGCCGATGGCTTTGATGCGTTCACTGAAGCTGGCGATATATTTGACAAAGAAACCGCCCAACGTTTGCAAGACTTTATTTTTAGTACGGGCGATAAGCTCGACTATTTAGAGGCTTACACGCGCTTTAGAGGCCGTGCGCCAACTACCGATTCTTTATTAAGAAACCGTGGTTTGCTGAGCGAAGATGAAACCGAAGCTACTGATGGCGAAAATGCCGCAGACTAAGCGCTTTAAAAGCCTGCATATTTTGCAGGCTTTTTACAATTTCCAGTGAGACACAATGCCTGAAGGCCCAGAAATAAGACGCGCCGCCGACAAAGTCGCAAAAGTAGTCGAAGGTAAAACAATTGAGTCGGTTGAGATAGGATTAGACCGAATCAAGCAATACGCTAAGCAACTTGAGGCTAGCCGAGTGCGTAATATTGAAACGCGCGGCAAAGCACTGCTGACGCATTTTGAATGTGGCCTAAGCGTGTATTCTCACAATCAACTTTACGGCGTTTGGCGCGTAGCCAAGCGCCGTAAATTGCCTGAAACCAAACGTTCTTTACGTTTTGCTATTCATACCCAAACCCACAGCGCCGTGCTTTATAGTGCGTCTGATATAAGCGTGTGGCAAGGAGATGAAATATACACTCATCCGCTCGTTCAAAAACTAGGCCCCGATATTTTATCTCCCTCATTAACTTGGCAAACCGTTGCCGAGCGTTTGCAGTCAAAAAAGTTCTGCAATAGAGCGGTGTCGGGCTTGTATCTTGACCAAAGCTTTATTGCTGGCCTCGGGAATTACTTGCGCTCTGAAATACTGTTTGCAGCAGGCATACACCCTGACAAAAAGCCAAATCAGCTAAACCAAGCGCAAATATGCAAACTTGCTCAAGTAACACAAGCCATTACTCAAAGAGCCTATAAAACCGGCGGCTACACCGTACCCGACGACTTACTGTCTAAATTAAACGAAGCTGAAAACGGCTACGAAGGCGTGCGCTTTATGGCATTTAATCGGGAACAACTTCCTTGCCGAGAATGCGCATTCCCAATTGAAAGAGCAAGCCGAAACTCGCGCCGCATTTACTGGTGTCGTGATTGCCAGCCCAAGTAACTCATCACAACCGGATAAAACTCAAGCGAGGCAAAAAACGCAATCATTCTTCATGAATGCGCACAGCTAACACATCTTGCTTGACACCATGCAATACAGAGTTTGCCGTCGATCCTAACAATAGCTTGAGGCCGCTTTTACCGTGCGTACCAATCACAATGAGGTCGGCATGAATTTCGTTAGCGATTTGCTTTATCTCGTTACCTGCATCACCGGTTTTTAAATGTATTTTGTCCGCTGCAATACCATTGTATTTGGCGATAACGGTAAGCTTCTCGCGGGCGCTTTCTATTCTGTCGTCGTCATTAATATCGCTATAATCTAGGCCATATAAATAAGGTTGAATGTAAACCAGTGGCATAGGTATATACACAAGACTAAGGTCGTCTACTGAGTTGCAGATACTCAAGGCCTTTTGGATGACTTTGTCGTGTTCAGCGTTAATGTCGATGGCTACTAAAATGTTCTTATAGTTACTCATATCTATCACCTTTAATTGACAAGTTAATGGTTAAAAAGCATATTGATTTGACTACATTCTTAGTTTACTCGATTGGCGAGTATTAGCGCTTGAGCTATGTCAAGATAGTCGCTTATCCTATGCTTTTTTAAGGACAAACATGCCAGCACAAACACCAATAATCACGCCACTTAAAATCCTATTTATTTGTACACACAATCGTTGTCGAAGCATTTTGTCTGAGTCGATTACACAGCAACTCGCAAACGGCGCAATACAAGCAAGGAGCGCAGGGAGTCAGCCCGTGGGTCAAGTGCATCCCTTGTCACTTAAGTATTTGGCGCAGCAAGGTTATTCTGTAGAAGGCTTGCAAAGCCAATCGTGGGACGATTTTGAAGATTTTGAGCCCACGCTTGTTATCACCGTATGCGACTCGGCCGCGGGCGAAGCTTGCCCTTTGTACTTTGGCAATAGTGTAAAGATGCATTGGGGCTTAAGCGATCCCTCAAAAGTTAAGGGTGATGAACAAACAGTTAAGCAAGCGTTTTTAGACTGTATTGGTCAAATAGAGGGGCGAGCACAAGTGCTAAAAGATATTGCTGAACAAGGCTTAAGTGGCCAGCAGCTTAAAAATAGCTTAATTGAGCATGGCGCTAGCTGATGCAAGCGCCCAAGCTTGGCATTTATGTACTTGCAGCGTGTCTTGGCCTGACTACTATCGCATGCTCGCCTTCAAATAAAAGACTTATCACACCAAAGCAGCAATTTGCTTCGCTAACGCCGCAAAACCAAAATTTATGGTTATCCACAGTGTGTGGCGTTTTCCATGAATCAAACGACTTTTTCAGCGCAGACAACATTGAAAATGAAGCTGCGGCAATTTTTGAATTTAAATTGCAGCAACTAAGCGAACCTGTTGAGCCCAATAACGAGGTAAAGCAGCTCGTTACCGCACCTTGCGCTAATTCAAATATAAAGCCATTAGGTAAAGCCAACTCGAACCCCGCACAAATAGAACGCGCTCGTATGCGCCAAACGCTAGTTAACACGTTTTTATTTACCCTATTGGGTGATACTGAAAGCATCCTAGCGTTACCAAAGCAAGACGATGTTCTACAGTCATTAAATAACATGGTAAACACTTCCCCAGTATTTAACGACGCTACGGCTGAGCTATATGACTTAAGACTTGAGCAAAAAACCTTCGCATTTGAACGCAAGGGCGAAAACAATGTGCGAGCCTATATTGCGTTTAATTTGTCCTTTGATGTGCAAGAGATGCCTCTGCCCTTGGGTTTTATGTCATCCACAAAAGTCACCGTTTGGCGGAGTGACTTACCAGAGCTCGATACATTTGTGACTAATCAAGCTTTTGTGATGCCGGCACTTTCAGCGATTATCGTTATAGTCGGCGCAAATTAAGCACGCCATCGATTTTATATAGACATAAAAAATGCTCAGGCCTTATCTGTTCCACAGAAAATTGTTTACGCTATTTTCATCACTAATATTTACCCAGAATGTTTGTATTTTGACCTTTTGAAGGTATAGTAAAGAGCGTTATGGCACTTGCTGTTACTGCCCTTTGATTTTGTAATAAATTCGTTGGGCTGAGAGTTATCGTTTTTTATTAGAGGTTAGGGATGATTTACCAAGCTGTTTCAAAGTATAAGTTATTAATTGTTGCTACGGCAGCCCTCACATTAACTGCATGTGGCGGTACCGGCACGCAAAAAGCATCCACGCCAGAACCTCTTCCTAACGAGACTGCGCAGCAAGTTTTACCGCAACCTAAACAAATTTTACCTGAGCCAGGCTTAACGACACGTCAACGCTTAAATAAAGGTATTCGTAACCTAGAGAATGGTAATTCTGATATTGCGGAAGTTGAGCTGGAAGCCTATCTCAAAGAAGTGCCCAACAGCAGCCGCGCTGCAAAGTTGCTTAGCCAAATCCAAACCGATTCGAGCGATTATTATCCGCCTGAGTTCTTCACGGTAACTTTACGCTCTGGCCAAAGTCTTTCAACATTGGCAAAACGATACTTAGGAAGCGCTTGGGAGTTTTATGCGCTTGCTAAATACAACGATATCGAAAACCCAAGCCGCGTTAACATCGGTTCGCAAATTAAAGTACCGCTTACCCAGCTCGCTAAAAGCGTCAAAGCGAAAGAAGAAGCATCAGCAAATGCTGTAGAAGTCGCCGAAGAAGTAACTGAAGCAGCCGACACACAAAGCGAAGAATTAAGTGCACCAATGGATGCAGACGAAATAATAGACGAGTCAGATGCTGACCTAGGCACCGAAGCACCGCCCGTTGTTACCCAGCAAAGTGTATTACAAGAACTCATAGCAAGTAATGCAGCAGGTGACTATGCCACTTCTGTTAGTTTACTCGAAAGCCTCAAAGGCTTTGGAAGCTTGTCATCTGAGTCGAGTGATGTTGCGCTTGTTGCGCTTGAAGGCCAAGCTGCAAATACTTTGCAAAGCGACCCTATAACGGCTGCAAGTTTGTTAGTAGAGTCGGCGGATATAAAGCTTTCTAAAGGGCAGGAGCTTGCAGCTTTTGAGTCCTTAAAACTAGCGACTGAAACTGATCCAAGCAACTCTCAAGCAAACACACAGATGTTAGCAACGCAAAAATCGATTACCGACAAATACCATCGTGAAGCATCAACTGCGTTTCGTCAGCAGGAGCTGCAAGAAGCGATTGCAAAATGGGACATCGTACTCAAAGTTGACCCTAACCATTCAAATGCAATGGCCTACCGCACGCAAGCGGTTGAATTGCAGGAACGCTTAAAAGCTTTACAAAATAATTAATTAACGAGGGCACCGGCGCAAATGCTTAACTACATTGCGCCGGTGCCTTTATTCGCCTGTTAGTTCTGCAAACCCCGTATTCTTAACAAGTTAGACTGGATTTTTTCTGCTCGAGCTAATTGCGCTTGCGCTTTTTTCATATTTGAATCTATCGCTAGGGCTTGTTTAAAGTAAGCAATAGCCTTTGACAAATCTTGTTTAAACACCTTTAAACCTTCTTCATATAGGCTGGTGGCTTCTTCTTGGCGAACCTCAGCAACTTGTTTTTGCAGCGATTTCTTTTGCGCTGGTGTGGCAACTGTCATGGCTTGCTCTAGGTAGCTTATACCGTCGACCAGTTGTGATGATTTCAGCTGCTGCTGGCCTAAAGAGTTTAAGGCAACAAATCTGAATCGTTGAATATCTTTATGCCCCGGATTGCTCTTTTCTAGTTTTTCGGCAACTTGCAACAAGCCTTTGTATTTTTTGCTTTCAATAAAGCTCTCGCCCTGCTCAAGCAGCTTAACCAAGGCAATCGATTTTTGTGCTTTGCGCTGGTTCTCTTCAAAATACTTAACTATATTTTCTGTTTTTTCGGAAGCGTCTTGTAAGGCTCTATCCCAAATAATACTACGAAGATTTTCTTTCACTTCTACATTGTTTGGCTGCAGGGCAAGTATGTTCAGCATCGCCGTTTTTCTTTGGTTTTTGTTTTCGTCTGAAATATCGCAGCTTTTCTTCGCGCATTCGCCTTCTTTTTCAAGATTAGTCAGCTCAGCTTTTAATTGTTTAACACGCTTGTCTATTTTACCTTCTAGGCGACGAATATTAGCTGCTGCGCTTGTGCTTGATGGGTCGAGCATTTGAATCACTCGCCATTGTATAAGCGCATCTGCAAGTCGATTTTTTTGCTCAAGTGTACTCGCCACACTTTGGCGCTCATTGTTTAACAGCGGTAACTGTGGCTCAGTTGATGTACAGGCTGGTAAGCCCAAAACTACGCAAACAGCAAGTAGCGCTTTTCTCATTTCAAATCCATAGTTTCAAAGGTATCAATACTTCGTTTGAATATTCGCATGTTATCCCCGCCATAAATCATTGTGCGGTTCAGTAAATAGGGAGCTGAAAAGGCCGGATTACTGCCGCGCTCTACCGTAACGGCTAAGTCGTACTCATTTTCTTTTAGCATATCGACCAATTTGAGGCTGCTATTACCGTATGGGTAAGCAAACTGATTGATTTGGTTGCCCGTGCGCTTTGTAATAATCTGTTCTGCATGCACAAGTTCTGAGGTTAGACGCTCGTAATAGTCTTCGTCAGACTCGCCCAAGGGTCTTCTTGATAAGCTGTCGTGGGTTTTCGAATGAGATTGAATATCGACTAAGGGGTGCTCGTTAAGCGCAACTACGTCACGCCATTTTAGCGCAATACCGGCGCCAACAAATTCAGGATAAACAAACATTGTGCTAGGAAAGTTATATTCACTGAGTATGGGTAAAGCGATTTCCATGTAGCTTCTGTAACCATCGTCTATGGTAATAACCACGGCCTTGTCGGGCAGTTCTTTGTTACCCCTAATAAACTGGCCCACGTCCGCCAAAGGAATTACCGTGTAACCGTTAGTATAGAGATACTTCATTTGTTCTCTAAACTCGTGTTCGGGTACCACCATTTTGCTACGCCCTTTTTTGTCTCGGGTAAACTGGTGATAGCACAAAATAGGGACTTGCTGGTAACCATTGGCAAACACCCCAGTACGATTTAACACTTGTTTAGGTATCGCAACATATGCGCCAGATGCCAAGGTAATTTGAGGGTTATAACGCCTTAAAACCGACTCATATTTTGCGTCGCCCATATAGCTTTTAGCTAGTGAGGCGTAAGTATCGCCTTCTTTTACTTGAACCAAGGTAAACATGTTGTCTTCGGCGAGCTCGCGCACAAATTCAGGCTCGTTCGCACATGCCTGTAAAAATATAAGCGAAAATAAACAAACGAGGGTATTACGCATATTCAAGGGATATTACTCCTTTGGTTTTTTCGTCGTTTTAGGTGCGGTGCGTTTTCGTGCAGGCTTATTCGGTTCTTTGCTATCGTCTGTTTTGTCTGCCTTAGCGCTAGTACTGTCATCGGTAACCGCGTCAGGCTTTTCATCAGTTTTAGCCGTGGCTGCGTCTGCTTTTGCTGCCTGTGCAGACGGTTTAGAAGCTGCCGGTAAAATAGTGGTTTGGTCGGTAGCGTCTATCGTTGGGGCGGCGCTAGGTTTATCTTTAACGTCTCCACTGGCGTCTACCTTTTTATCTGCATCTTGTTTAACATCAGAGTCAGTTTTGCTAACTTCTGTTTTTACGACTTTGGCGTCTTTGTCGGCTGCGTCTTTGGAATCATTTTCTGGTGCTTTGCTTGGTGTTGTTGGCGCTATAGCTTTATCGCTCTTTGGTGAACTTACATCGCTTTTAGGCTCGGGTGCTTTGGTGTCGCTCGGCTTTTTAGCTGCATCTGAGGGAGAGGTTTTAACGGCTGGCGCTTTTGTATCAACTGTACTTTTACTCGTGGGTTTTTTAGCGGCTTCTTTTGCGGCTTCAGGCTTTGTTACTGGCTTCGCTTCTTTCTTCTTAATTGTGCTACTTGCCATAATAGTGGCGTCGTCAACATCTTGGTCTTTAATGGCAATCAAACTACTTGCCATAATGGTAGCGTCGTCAACGTCTTGGTTGTCGAGGTGACTCACCGATGAGCTTTCGAGTTTATCTGCTGGTGTTTGAATGCCCGATTGCGCAAGCTCGTCAGTAACAGAGGTATAGCGCTCCTGAATCGCATGCGCCATATGGTTAAAGTCATCAAATACTTCACCAATTTCGTCTTGGCGAGTAAGCGAAATACGCACATCTAAATCGCCCGATGCAAAGCTGGTAAGCGAGCGGCTAATTGTTTTGAGGGGTTTTGAAATAAGCCCACCAAATATGAACATCACCACCGCTACAGATGAAATCGTAATAACGGCGAGCAAGAACATTAACCAACCCGTCACGCTTTTAACTTCATCTACGCTTTGTTGAGACAAACCCAAAATGATAGTGCCAACTTCAGTGTCCTGAAAAAGTATCGGCGTTGTGATGTTAAAAACAGGGGTTTCATCTGCCATTATTGAGCTTGTTGTGTAAACATCGTCGGTCTTGCTGATAACTTCGACCTCACCAGATTCTTCGTAAGTCTGCCCAACTAAGCTCACGTCACTCGCGCCTCTAATAACTCCGGTACGGTCGGTAACAATTAAATAAGAAAAGGTATCTCGACTGGCTGCATCATTAATAAAGGTTTCAAGGGTTATCCAGTCTTCACTGAGCAGCGGAATGGCGGTTTCGGTGGCAATAAACTTAGCAAAAGAGGAGCCCGAGTCTACCGCTTGTTTGGTCATGGCGGATGACTGTAAGCCAAACACCACATTCATGCTCACTAACAAAACAGCCGCAACTATGGCTGCAGCAGACAAAGTCCACTTTATTTTTAAGGGAATGTATTTGTGTTTCTTTTGCTCTTCTTGTTGGTCGCGTAAGTCGTTTAACTCTTTGATAAGTGCTTGCGCGAGCTCATCACCTGTTTGATAACGTTTGTCGGCCGACTTTTGCAATAGTTTTTGTACAATTTGACGCAAGCCTGTAGGTACAGACGGGTTCATCTTTTTGAGTGGCTCAGGTTGTTTTTGGGCAATTTGAATCATGAGTGTGCCCATATTGCTGGCATCAAACGCTTTGGTGCCAGTGAGCATTTCATACATAATTGCGCCTACCGCGAACAAGTCGGCGCGCCCGTCTACTTCATTGCCAAGAGCTTGTTCGGGTGACATGTATCTTGGTGTGCCTAGAACAGAGCCTACTTGGGTTTTTTGGGCTTCTTCGTTTTCGTTCATGCGAGCTATACCAAAATCGGCAACCTTAACGGTCTCGCCATCGGGCAGTACAATGATATTGTCGGGTTTTATATCTCGGTGAACAATGCCAGTTGAATGTGCGTACGATAGCGCTTTGGCGAGTTGCAGAGCAATAGTTACGGTTTCTCTAACGCCGACTTTTTTGGTTTCATTAAGTACTTCACCTAGGTCTTTACCTTGCAACAGCTCCATCATAATGTAGGGGCGATCGTCGACTTCACCCACATCAAACACCGTTACAATTGACGAATGCGAAAGTGCACCTGCGGCTTTTGCTTCACGCAAAAAGCGAGAAACGTATTCTTCGTCTACGCAATGGTCGGCTTTAAGTACTTTACAAGCAACCGAGCGGTTTATTTCAGGATCGTAAGCACGATAAACCATTGCCATGGCGCCTTCGCCAATCAGTTCTTTAATTTCGTAGCGGCCAAGTTTGCGATTGATCAAGTCGTCACTCATGGGGTGTCTCTGTCGTTTCTAATTAGTATGTGTCTACTGTAATGCGAATTGAGTCAAATTTATACATATAATCACCAAAATTTAGACATTAAATTTACATAGAATACTCTGGTAATTCTATTGGGAGTTGATATGCTAAAAACACGCTGGGCAAAGTTGATGAAGGCGTTATCTTCGCGCTTTGGCTATTGGATGTTTACAGCATGCTTTGCTCAATAACATGTGCTCAATATAGTTTGCGCAATAAAGCTAGCAATTAAAAGGGATCATATGAACAACTCAACTTGGGTGTCTGTTGCCGAAACCGATATTGGTACGGTTAGAAAGGTCAACGAAGATGACTTTTTTGATGGTCCTCAAGCGCACTTATGGTGCGTCGCAGACGGTATGGGCGGGCACGCACGCGGTGATGTGGCTAGTCAAATGATTACCCAGACTTTAAAGGAGCTCAGCGCTAATCCATCTTCCTTAAGCGTTGACTCAATCAAAGCCAATTTGATTAAGGTTAACGATTCTCTTATCGATTTGTCGGTACAACACAATGGCATTGTGGGCAGCACGGTAGTAGTGCTATTTTTTGATGGCAAACAAGCCCACTGCATTTGGGCGGGCGACAGCCGAATTTATCGTTTACGAGAAGGTAAGCTATCGAGAGTCACGCGCGACCATAGCCAAGTTGAAGACATGGTAGACGCAGGGCTTATTCGTCCAGAAGAGGCCGAAACTCACCCCAAAGCGAACGTGATCACTCGAGCAGTAGGTGCAGCCGAAACTCTAGAGTTAGAGGTCAAAACACTCGACTTAGACTCGGGCGACCAGTATTTTTTATGCAGCGACGGCTTGAATAAAGTCATGTCCGACAATGAAATAGAACACGCCCTTCAAACAATGCCCAACAAAACCATCACCGAGCGCTTAATCGAAATCGCACTCAATCGCAAAGCGCGCGACAACGTAACGGTCATCGTGGTCAGAAACCAAGAACAAGTGCAAGACACCCTGCACGAAACTTTGCCGTTGGACGCAACGCTGCCGTTTAATTATTCAAAATAATCAATAGATGTAGTTGGC
>CAZXTD010000010.1:0-9676 GCA_964643575.1 uncultured Glaciecola sp.
CATTTACACCTTGGCAAGATTTACCAGAAAAGACTGACCTTTTATTCTATGAAGGATTACATGGTGCCGTGAAAACTGAAGACTGTGACGTTTCCTCACATGTAGACTTGCTGGTAGGAATGGTCCCCATCGTCAATTTGGAATGGATTCAAAAAATTGTGCGCGACACTACTGATAGGGGACACTCCAGAGATGCCGTAATGGGTAGCATCGTTAGAAGCCTGGATGATTATTTCCAGTACATAACACCGCAGTTTTCAAGAACACATATCAATTTTCAGCGCGTACCAACAGTCGATACATCCAACCCTTTTAGCGCAAGAGAAATTCCCTCCCAAGATGAGAGCTTTGTCGTCGTAAGATTTCGTCGCGATATGAAAAAGGTCGATTTCCCCTACTTGCTAAAAATGATTGATGGCTCTTTTATGTCCAGAATCAATACACTTGTAGTGCCCGGTGGGAAGATGGGCTTAGCGATGGAGCTCATTCTTACGCCGCTAATCTCTGAACTGATGGTTAAGAAGCGCCGTGCTGACTATCAAATGGATTGGGTTGCAGATCGTGATAAGTAACTACTGACACAATTAGAAACAATACACTGTTTGGCGAAAATAGCGCAATTGGTTATATTGAAAGTCAAGATAAAATGCGGTGGCAAGAATGAGACAAGAAACAACTAAAATTCTCGTAGTCGATGATGATATGCGACTCCGTTCATTATTAGAACGCTATCTTATAGAACAGGGTTATCAAGTCAGAAGCGCTGCCAATGGTGAGCAAATGGACCGATTACTCGAAAGAGAGAATTTTCATTTAATGGTACTCGATTTAATGCTGCCCGATGAAGATGGACTGTCCATTTGCCGAAGACTCAGGCAGCAAGAGAACCAAATTCCCATCATCATGCTCACCGCAAAAGGAGATGAAGTAGATAGAATTATTGGTCTAGAGATGGGCGCAGATGACTATTTGCCAAAACCATTCAATCCAAGAGAATTACTTGCCCGCGCAAAAGCTGTTTTAAGGCGCAAAACGAACGAAGCACCGGGCGCGCCCTCACAGTCTGAGCAAACAGTGAGCTTTGGCCCGTTCAGTTTAAATCTCGCTACAAGAGAAATGTCACAAGACGGCAAAGCTATGACATTAACGAGTGGTGAATTCGCTGTACTCAAATCATTAGTGACGCACCCAAGAGAACCACTGTCCAGAGACAAACTTATGAATCTTGCGCGTGGACGAGATTACAGTGCCCTAGAAAGAAGTATTGATGTTCAAGTATCGAGGCTTCGCAGGATGTTAGAACAAGACCCAGCAAATCCAAGATATATCCAAACGGTTTGGGGATTGGGCTACGTATTTGTGCCCGATGGCGAAACAAAAGTCTAGGTCAAAGTTAGCTGCTTTCTTCCCGAGCACGACGTTTGGTCAAACGGCATTGCTCATTGGGGGATTGCTTTTTGCTAACCAAATTGTCTCTTATTTATCCGTAACTCATTACTTTATTAGTCCGAGTTATCAGCAGATAAATCAGCTGATATCTAACCATATAAACATTTTCTTTTTGCAAGACATAGATGATTTTAGTGAGCAACAAAGAGCGCAATTATCACGAACAACCGGCATTGTTTTTCATGATCAGGTATCTGCGCTTCATGCTGGCGTTAACAATGCCGCTTATTATGAATTTATGTCTATACAGGTGAGTGAAGAGCTTCAACAGTTCACAGAAATACGCGTCAAAACTGGCGAGAACTATATTGTTTGGATAAAACCACCACAACAGCCTGATATTTGGATATCAATACCTCTTGCGGGTGCAGACGAAAAATCACTTTCACCACTCACAATGTATATCATTGTTATAGGCGCATTGAGTGTCATTGGTGGTTGGCTTTTTGTCAGGCGCTTAAACAGACCTTTACAAGCGCTACAAAAAGCAGCCAAAAAAGTTGGCAAGGGTATTTTTCCCGAGCCGTTAAAATTGCAGGGAAGCACTGAAATGGTTGCCGTTACCCAAGCATTTAATAAGATGTCGCAAGGTATTAAACAGCTTGAAAGCGATCGCATCGTTATGACCGCGGGTATATCTCACGACTTGCGTACACCTCTCACGCGAATCCGACTCGCAAGCGAAATGCTTCCAAGCGACCAAGAATGGATTAAAGAGGGTATCGAACATGATATTGAGGACCTTAATGCAATCATTGACCAATTCATTGACTACGCACGGCAAGACCAACAAGAAGAAATGGAATTTGCCGACATGAATGCCTTGATTACAGACCTAGTTAATGCGAGGCGCTTGGAGGCGAGTCACAATATAAAACTGATTCTAGGCAAAATACCAATGACTCGACTACGAATTGTTGGTATCAAGCGAGTCATTGAAAACTTAATTGAGAATGCGTTTAGATATGGCGGACAAAATATTATTGTCACTACGGCATTGGTCAATAAAAAGTCCTTTATCAGCTGCGTAGTCAGAGACTTCGGCTCTGGAATTGATGAAAGCAAATTAGAAAAACTGTTTACTCCGTTTACGCAAGGTGACCAAGCACGAGGCAGCTCTGGTTCCGGGCTTGGTCTCGCTATTGCGAAAAGAATTGTCGAATCTCATGGCGGAACTATGGTGTTCAAGAACCATCCAGAAGGCGGTTTAAACGCAGGCTTTATTATTCCTGTACAATACTCACCTCGTAACGTAAAAAAATAGAGACGTCACTTTTCACTGGCTTTATGCACTACCAGAGTCTAAATTTTGCCTATGAATGTTCTCTACATCTATGCCGTCAAAGGTATAGATAGCATGGCAAAACTGGCAATTCATTGAGATTTGTCCTTCTTCTTTAACGATATCCAAGAGCTCATTTTTAGAAACGCTTTTGAGCGCGTTTGCGCTTCTCTCTTTTGAGCAATCGCAAGAGAACACAATAGTCTGCGGGTCAAAAACGCGAACTTGTTCATCATGATACAAGCGATAAAGCATGTCTTTATGAGATAACGATAACATTTCTTCAGCGGTCGCCGTTTCAGCTAAATGGGCTACATGCTCAAAGTCAGCGTTTGACTCAACATTCATGGTCTCGCTCGTTGTGGGAACAATTTGAATGAGTAAACCAGCTGCTTTCTTAGTATTCCCAAGACTGGTCATCAATTTAACCTTTGTAAGAAGCTGTTCGGATTGAAGAAAGTATTCCTCAATACAAGCTGACAAATTTACCTTATCTAAGGCAACCATACCTTGATAGCGCTGACCGTTTTTGGGTGCTAATGTGATTGCTAATACACCTTTAGTAAACCATTTAGCAAAATCTTCAGGCAAGACATCGAGCTTTTCATCCCATCTCGCAATCCCACGTAATTTTTGGTCGTGGGTTCCGTTAATAACAGCATATTTGATAGGACCTTCGCTTTGAATTTGTAAAGAAATTTCTCCTTCAAACTTCAAGGTTGCAGTTAACAGACTTGTGGCTGCCATAAGCTCGCCTAACAAGTGTTGCACAACATCAGGATAATTTGACGACCCTAATACCTCATTAAAACTTTGCTCGAGAGTAACAATTTCACCTCTCACAGGACGGTTTTCGAATAAAAATCTGTCTAATACATCACTCATTAATACTGTCTACTCATTGGTGTTTAAATTGAATAATTTGGCGTCTTTGTTTTTTGTCTGGCCTAGAGTCAGGGCGAGGACTATGGAATAAGCTAAGCTTTCGCGCTTGCTGATTCTTCTCTCTCTGAGCAATACTTTGTTCGGATTCCAGATAGAGCGTTTGTGCTATAGAGGCTGATTGACGTTTGTCCTTTACATCTTTAACTGTCACAACACGCTCATCAAACCCCATTGGAACTTTAATAACAGCGCCAACTTCAACAATCTTGCTAGGTTTCGACCTCTGCCCATTATAATGTACTTTACCTGATTGAACCAAATCCCTAGCGATCGCTCTAGTTTTTGAAAACCTTGCGGCCCATAGCCACTTATCTAGTCGAACCTGAAGAGTAGAATTGGACTGTCCAACTTTAACGCTTTTATCCCTTACTACGTGTGATGACTTACTTGACTTTTTTTTCATTACTTGGAAAACCATTGTATTTATTATTTGTAACTTACTAATTTGGTTGGATTTAAATTGGACTGTCCAGGCTTTAACTAAAAGCTCTGTTATTATGTCTTTGTTGCGTAATGTCATATTTCATTAATTATCACAAGATACACTGCTGTTTTGATTTTAATTGCCGTTGCGCTGTAACAGCTTAGAACATCAAAATATCGCGTATTGAACAGTCCAAATGAAAATATATACCACTAAGTTGCAAAATCTTTGCACTATGATCAACTTTAATTGTCCGAATACCGACTTTTTTAAACAGGATCTTCGCTCAGCTATTGTAGCATGTACGACTACTAGCTATGATTACGGGTCAACGTAAATAAAAGATAAAAATTAGATTAATGAACTCAATAACAATTAACAGCGCGACAGATTTATATCAACGTCATGAGAAAAAGCTCATACTCGTTGTTGTTGTTTTATTGAGCTTGTATTTAATCGCGTTTGTAGCAAAACTCACTTGGTATGTCATCCCTTCACCTGAACAAAACACGAATCAGCAAAATACCAATGCAAATGCGCCTCAAGCAAACCGTACGAACGACAATAATGTGAACATTTCACAAATTTTGAATTTGAACCTTTTTGGTGATGCCCAAGCACAACCCACGGCAGAAGTTGTTCAGAGCGTTAGCGAAGCACCTGAAACAAAACTTAACTTGGTCCTTTCGGGTGTTGTGGCGAGTAACCAAGCTGACCGCGGCGCTGCCATAATCGAATACAGGAATAGTCAAAGCACGTATGGAGTGGGCGATAAAATTGAAGGCACGAACGTTACCTTAGATGAAATATATACTGACCGCGTGATCATTAAAAATCGACTTACGCGAGAAACACTTATGTTAGAAGGCGTTGATTATGACGAAGCAAATGCCAAACGTAACCGAGACATGAATAGGCAATTAGCGTCTGAACCAACAATCACACAGGCAAGAGTCGGCCCAACTAACCGCCCCAACCCTGAAGCACTAAGAGAAGCCAGAAGAAAACTTGCTAGCTCACCTGATAGCTTCACTGAAATGATTTCAATGTCCCCTCACCGCGTAAACGGTCAACTTATGGGTTATAGGGTAACGCCTGGCACTAACCCGGCATTATTTAATTCAGTAGGATTGCAAAGTGGCGATGTCATCACAATTTTAAACGGTCTTGACTTAACAGACCTTCAACAATCATTGGAAGCACTCGCCGAGTTACAAGAAGCTGAGTCGCTAGAGTTAGAGATACTGCGCGGTAGCGAATTTATATCTCTCGATTTAGAAATTCCCGACGATTCGGACTTTTAAAAGGTAGTAGGTTTATGATGCTGAATAAGCATAAGAAAAGAGTAAAAGGATTGATGTACTCACTGATTACCGCTTGCACCATTTTAGCAAGCAGTTTTTTGGTGCAAGGCGCTGAGTATCAGCCTAATTTTAAAAATACTGAAATTACCGAATTCATTAATATTGTGGGCAAAAACTTAAAGCGCACAATCATTGTCGACCCAAACGTTCGCGGTAAAATAAACGTTCGCAGTTACGACATGTTAAGCGAAGAACAGTACTATCAGTTCTTCCTAAACGTACTTGAAGTCTATGACTTTGCCGTTGTCGAAATGCCCAACGGAATACTAAAAGTCAAGCGCTCCAAAGACGCTAAATCATCTAATATTCCGGTCGTAGACTCAGCAAGAGTTGATGGTGACGAGATGATTACCCGCGTTATACCGGTATATAATGTTCCTGTGCGCGAGCTTGCGCCAATTTTACGCCAATTGAATGACCAAACCGGCGGCGGTAATGTGGTAGCCCACGACCCTTCAAACGTAATGATGATTACTGGGCGTGCAGCCGTGGTAAATCGATTGGCCGAAATTATTGGTCTTGTTGATCAAGCTGGTGATGAAGATGTCGAAGTCGTTAAACTCAAATTTGCATCTGCTTCTGAGCTAGTCCGCATCATCGACACCATTAATAACGCTCAAAATAAACAAAGCGCTGGCGGCAAATCGACACCACGTGTTGTTGCAGATGACCGCACAAATAGCGTGATAGTCAGCGGCGACGGTAAAGCCAGACAGCGATTGATCACTTTGATTGAACGAATGGACCAGGAGCTTGAGACTAGCGGTAATACACGCGTTAAATTTCTAAATTATGCGAAAGCAGAAAACTTAGTTAAAGTCCTTCAGGGCGTAAGCGAAGGTATCCAATCAGAAGCGCAAGGCGGCAATACGCAGCAGCGCCGCGGTACTAATCGAGATGTAAACATTGACGCAGACGAAGAAAGTAACGCCCTTGTTATTACCGCTGAGCCCGATGTCATGCGCTCCTTATTAGAGGTGGTGAACCAATTAGATGTGCGACGAGCACAAGTTCAGGTAGAAGCGATTATTGTAGAAGTCTTTGAAGGTGATGGCACCACGCTTGGTGTACAACTTGTCTCTGAAGATGGCGGTGGTACTCAATTTACCAATGGCGTGATCGGCGTGGGGTCACTGGGCGTCGCTTTAAGAGAAGCAGAAGATGAGATAACAACAGTTACCAATATCTCAAACGATGGCACTCCAGTACAAACAACCGACACTATTCAAGGTAACCTAACACCTCTAGCTCAATTATTAGGCGGAGCAAACGGACTTATTGCTGGCGTTATCCAAAATGGGTGGGGTGCGGTTGTTCAGGCAGTTAGCACAGATACTAACTCTAACATCCTAGCAACGCCCCACCTGACTACACTAGACAATGAAGAAGCATTTTTTATTGTCGGCCAAGAAGTACCGATTATCACCGGCACAAGCACAGGGTCAAATAACTCAAACCCCTTCCAAACGGTTGACCGTCAGGAGGTGGGTATCAAACTTAAAGTCACTCCTCAAATCAACGAAGGGGATGCAGTGCAAATGACTATTGAACAAGAAGTCTCAAGCGTAAGCGGTGCAACATCTGTAGACATTTCTATTAATAAGCGTGAAATCAAAACCACGGTTATCGTAGATGATGGTGGCACAATTGTACTAGGCGGACTCATCGATGAAGACGTACAGGAAAGTATTTCAAAAGTGCCTCTTTTAGGTGATATACCTATATTAGGCCACCTATTTAAGACCACCACCACCAGCAAGCGTAAGCGTAATTTGATGGTATTTTTACGCCCGACAATCGTAAGAGACGGCGCTGTAATGAACGACATTAGCCATCGGAAGTATCAGTATATAAGAGCGCAACAACTTAACCGTCAGGCCGAAGGTATTTCTCTCATGCCATTTGAAGAAGGGCCTACCTTGCCACCATGGGATGATGCATTAACACTTCCCCCTTCTTTTGAAGAATACATTACCGAAAAAGACAAGCGGAAAAATGACTAATGAGTGCTCCACTTGAAACAAGTCCAGACGCTGATTTAGGCGCAGTTGCACAGCAAGTTGCCGAAGAAGAAATTGAGGCAATGCAAGACGAACATGCGCTACTTAGCGCTAAAATACCGTTTAGCTTTGCGAAGCGCTTTAGTGTGTTGCTCGACACTAACGTCGAACCATATGATCTCTACTATACCGATATCACGCCTCTTTCGGCCTTGACCGAAGTAAGACGTTTTTGTGGACAGTCGTTTGTACTCAAAAAAACAAACCAAGACGATTTTGAGAATTTGCTGACTGATTCATTCCAACGTGATTCGTCCGAAGCGAAACAGCTAATGGAAGACCTTGGAAATGAGAGCGACTTATTTGCGTTAGCAGAGGATTTACCAGACACCGAAGACTTGCTCGATAATGACGACGATGCGCCCATAATCAAACTCATCAACGCCATGCTAGGCGAGGCGATAAAGGAAGGTGCTTCGGATATTCATATCGAGACCTTTGAAAACCAGCTCATTGTAAGATTTCGAGTAGACGGCGTTTTGAGGGAGATTTTGCGACCCAATAGGAAAATGTCGTCAATGTTAGTCTCTCGAATAAAAGTAATGTCGAAGATGGACATTGCCGAAAAACGTGTCCCCCAAGATGGCCGCATTAGCTTGAAGATAGGTGGTAGAGCGGTTGATGTAAGGGTGTCAACGATGCCTTCGAGTCACGGCGAGCGTGTGGTGTTGCGTCTTCTTGACAAGAACAACGCTAGGTTAAATTTAGAAGACCTTGGAATGACGGTGGATAACCGCCACGAATTTTCTTCACTCATAAGAAAACCCCATGGCATTATGTTGGTTACAGGCCCTACAGGTTCTGGTAAGAGTACCACCTTATACGCCGGTCTCAGCGAGATAAATTCAAAAGACAGAAATATTCTGACGGTTGAAGACCCCATAGAATTTGACTTAGAAGGTATTGGTCAAACACAAGTCAACACGAAAGTGGATATGACCTTTGCCCGAGGATTACGCGCCATTTTACGGCAAGACCCCGATGTTGTGATGGTCGGCGAAATACGTGACCTAGAGACAGCTCAAATAGCCGTACAAGCTAGTTTAACTGGGCATTTAGTGTTGTCTACCTTACACACTAATACTGCTGCTGGTGCGATTACGCGTTTAGAAGATATGGGCATTGAGCCATTTTTACTTTCGTCTAGCTTGCTCTCAGTCTTGTCTCAACGTTTGGTGCGAACGCTTTGCAATGAATGCAAAAAGCCCCATACACCGAGTACAGGTGAGCTTGAAGTATTAGGGCTAAATGCAGACACTTCAGTCACAATATACAATCCGGTTGGTTGTGTAAGCTGCAATCACACAGGTTATAAAGGCCGAACAGGTATTCATGAGCAACTTATCGTTGATGAAAAAGTAAGGGAAATGATGCACGACGGACGTGGCGAACAAGCGATTGAAAAGCATATTCGCCAATCTACACCTTCAATTCGTCAAGATGGTTGCGATAAAGTGATTAGCGGCGTGACCTCGCTTGAAGAAGTCCTTAGAGTGACACGAGAAGAGTAATGCCAGCATTTGCTTACAAGGCCTTAGACGCGAAGGGCAAAAGTAAAAGTGGCGTATTTGAAGGCGATAATGCAAGGCAGGTTCGTCAGCAACTACGCGACCAGTCACTTATTCCGCTCGAGGTAGAGCAAGTTGCAGAACAAAAAGCAACTGAGAAATCAATAAAAGCGTTTTTTAGTCCAAGTATATCAACGACTGAACTTGCACTTCTGACGCGTCAGATATCAACATTGATTGAAGCTTCTTTACCCATTGAAGAGGCTTTGCTTGCAGTCGCAGAGCAATCCGAGAAGGCACGCACCAAGAATATGATGATGGCGGTGCGCAGTAAAGTTGTTGAAGGACATAGCTTGGCAGATGCGTTAGCTGAGTTTCCAAACGCATTCGACAAATTGTTTAGGGCAATGGTAGCCGCTGGAGAAAAATCAGGGCATTTAGACGCTGTACTAACGCGCTTGGCCGACTACGCTGAAAAGCGTCACGAAACGAAAAGCCAGATTACTCAAGCGCTTGTTTACCCCTTGCTCATGATGACAGTCGCGATGGGTGTGGTAATTATGCTGCTAACCGTTGTAGTCCCCGAAATTGTTGGCCAATTTGATAACATGTTCTCGGTCTTTTCATCTTTCATCGCCTCCTTG
>CAZXTD010000010.1:9686-24219 GCA_964643575.1 uncultured Glaciecola sp.
AACATGGGACAAGATCTACCCGGTATTACTCAGATTCTAATATCGATAAGCGAAGGACTTCAGAATTACGGCGTTTACGCACTTTTCTTTATCATAGTTTTAGCGATTTTGATAAGCCGCTTATTAAAAATCCCTAAAATCGAACTAAAATGGCACAAGGTTTTGTTGCGCCTGCCGTTTATAGGTAAACTCGCGAGGGGAACTAATACCGCTAGATTCGCTCGAACATTAAGTATATTAACGGCAAGTGCTGTGCCTCTATTAGAATCAATGATGATTGGCGGGAATGTGCTTGAAAACAAACATTTGCAACAGCTGGTCAAAACAGCAGCAGATCGCGTAAAAGAAGGAAGTAGCTTACGAGCAGCTCTTGGACAAACAAAGGTATTCCCGCCCATGATGATGCATATGATTGCCTCGGGTGAGCGCTCAGGAGAGTTGCAGCAAATGTTAGCGCGCGCTGCTAATAACCAAGAACGTGAATTTGAAAGCACTATAAGTATGTCGCTGAAAGTATTTGAACCGCTGCTTATTGTCACGATGGCAGGGGTCGTATTATTTATCGTAATGGCTATTTTGTTACCTATTTTAGCCCTTAATAATTTAGTAGGAATGTAACATTGAAGAGTAAAGTTATGACATTTTCTAAGCAACAAATCATCAAACGCAATCAACAAGGTTTTACCCTTATCGAGATTATGGTTGTATTGTTTATCATCGGTATTATGGCTGCGGTAGTCGCACCACAAATATTAGGCAATAGAGACGTTGCTCAAGCTAAAAAAGCCGCTGTCGATATTCAACAGCTTGAAGGCGCGCTTGAAATGTATAAGCTGCGTACCAACAGCTTCCCAACTTCTGAGCAAGGCTTACAAGCACTCGTTAGCATACCTACAATTGATCCCATCCCGCGCACTTATCCGCCAGAAGGCATCATTAAACGCTTACCAACTGACCCATGGGGTAACGACTATGTGCTATTGAGCCCAGGTGAAATTGGCCCATACGACTTATATTCTATTGGCCCAGACCAAATCGAAGGTACTGAAGACGATATCGGCACTTGGAACATAAACGATTATTTGGCCAATTAAGGCTGTGTAAATTTATTTGTATTCGAAAGTTGGACTGTCCATGATTTATTGTTCGCTTGGATTAAATGAATCAAATGGACTGTCCAAATTACTTAAAATATCGCATTTTACTCAAACCCATTACAGGTCAGCGTGATCATTTAATGAAATTCCTTCGAGCTCACAAACACTTTCAAGACGGCTTTACTCTTTTAGAGATAATGCTAGTGCTTGCGTTGATGGGCCTGATTATGGCGACTGTAAGTTACACCGTCTTTTCAAAAAATATCGAACAAGAAATAGAAAAAGAAGTACAGCGCTTACAAGTGGTTTTTAATATGGCAAGCGACCATGCTGTAATCAATCAAGCTGAACTAGGTTTGCGTTTAGATAAAGAAAAACAAACCTACGAGTTTGTTCAGCTAGGCGATGATGGGATCTGGACAACTGTGGAAGGAGTTAAGCACTTCGAGCTTCGTGAATTACCTCAAGGTGTACAGTTAGATCTCGTTCTAGAGGGCTTAGCCTGGCAAGAAGAAGACAGTCTTTTTGACAACCGTATTTTTGATGAAGAGTTAAGCGTCAGAGACGCGGGCGTGGACATTGGCCCTGAGGAAGAGAAAGAACCACCTCCCCCCCAAATCTTTATCCTCTCTAGTGGCGAAATCACACCGTTTGAATTAACAATAGAATATGAACCTCAAGATTCCAGCGAAGATACCTTTTCATTTGTTTTACAAGGCATAGACACTGTACCTCTTTTGAGAGAAGGGCCAATATGATTTGTTTTACAACAAACCACCAAAAGCACCAACACGGATTCACCCTAATCGAGGTTATGGTAGCCGTTGCAATATTTGCCATTGCGGGCGCGGCTATACTCAAAGCAACCACTGAGCACATTCGCTCACTTAGCACACTTGAACAAATCACCATGGCGACTTGGGTAGCAAACAATAGAATGACCATGACTTTAATAGAAGCTAGGCTGAGTGCGCCCAAAAAAGAAAGCAAGGGCGAAATGGAAATGGCAGGGCGAACGTGGTATTGGAAACAAGAACTTACCGACACACAAGACCCTAGCCTTAACCAAGTCACGATTGTGATAGCACTTGACCAAGACATGAACAATGAAGTCGCTGCTGTCACGAGTTTCTTGGCAAAAACAAGCAAATGAACTTATTCTCAGTTTTACAATTGGACTGTCCAGTAAATACAAAGTCGACTGACTCTTGCGACCTAAGTTCAGGTAAAAACTTGGACTGTCCAGTTTTAAGAGAAAAAAGCGAGACGGGTTTTACACTCATCGAAATAATTATCGCCATCGCCATCTTTTCTTTCATTGCGTTGGGAGCAAATGCATTGCTCAGTTTCGTTACCAGTTCAAATGAACTCTCAGACTCAAGAGCGCAAGAACTCGAAGCGCTTCAACGCGCTATGCTGGTTATGGAAAGAGACTTTCTGCAAATGCAACAGAGAATACCGCGCACCCAGGGTTTAGAAAATGAATTAGTAGTGACTGGCGGAGAATTTGAGTTTGAAAGTGACGCTTATGGGATTGGTTTTGTGCGGGGCGGTTGGCGAAACCCTGAACTGCGTTTAAACCGCAGCCATTTGCAAAACGTGGCTTATCGTTTACAAGAAAATCGCCTAGAGCGTTTACATACTAATTATGTCGATTCTGTTATCGGAACCGAGCCCAAAGTTCGCGTGCTCTTGTCAGGAGTTAATGACTTCAAAATAGAAGTCTTAAACGAACTCAGTCAAGAGTTAAACTGGTCAGAAAGTATAGAAAACACAGAGCTGCCCATCGCTATTTCAATTACCATAGACACCGATGCTTTTGGTGAGATCACGCGTATATTCATGGTGCGCGTATGAAACGAAGCTATCAACAGTCGACAAACAATGAAATGGGTGTGGCGCTTGTGGTTATTATGCTCATAGTTGCACTTGTAACTATACTGGCAGTTGAAATGAGCTCGCGTTTGCAACTCAATATTGCTCGCACCAGTAATGTAAAAGCTAACAATCAAGCCTATTGGTATGCGCTTGGTGCTGAGCAATACGCTCAAAATTCTTTAAAAACATTGCAGACGCTAGCGGGAGACAATATCAATTTAAGTCAACCGTGGGCGCAAGAGTTTGAGTACCCCATTGAAGGAGGTTCGATCAAAGCAGTGTTAAGTGATATGCGGGCTTGTTTTAATCTTAACGGTGTCAACTCTGAAATCGAGTCAGAGGATGAGCCGGAGCCTGGCAGCCCTGAGCCAGAACCCGAATCGGCTCCCGATCCCCGGCCCCGAGGGAATGGCCCCACTCCGTCACAACAAGCTTTTCATAACCTCCTAGAAAACTTCATTCAAGACGCTTTTCTTGCTGACACCATTCGCGACTCAATGATAGATTGGTTAGACGACGACGATAATCCAAATAATTTTGGTGCCGAAGACGCCGACTACGAATCTTTGCCTATCCCTTATCTTGCAGCGAATAACCCAATGTCTCATCCTTCTGAAATTCGTTTAATCAATGGGATTGACCAAGGCGTTCGAGACGGCTGGCTAAAAGGCTTAAAAGAAGTCATTTGTGTGTTGCCTGAAAGCCAGCTCAAAATAAACGTAAATACCATACGAGAAGACAATGCAGTTGTGTTAGCAGCGCTTTTAGGCGACACTTTAGACACAGGATTAAGTATCATTAACAACAGGCCAGAAGAAGGATTTCAAAGTAAAGAAGACTTTTTAGGCCTATCGGAAGTCAGGGCCTTAGAGCTGAGCCAAGAACAAAGCCAATGGTTCGACATTACCACTGAATACTTTAAACTTGAGACCACAGCAAAATTTCAGGGCGCTCAGTTTAAAATGGCCACTGTGTTTGAACTCAATGACAGCGGCATTACCATTATTAGTAGAGAGTTTGGAGGCGCATTTTAGATGCAGCGTTTAATTTTAAGATTAGGAGCAGATTTATCTGCCCCTATTCAATGGTTAGTTTACAACGAGCAAGAAAATGAAATTATTGCCTCGGGTCAACTGCAAAACGGACACGACCTTAGCTCTTTAAAAGAGCGCGGCAGCAGCGCAGAAGTCATCGCTTTGTTGCCTGCAAGCAGTGTTTATTTCACGCAGGTTGAGCTGCCTAAAAGTGCTTCCCGTAAGGCCTTAAGTGCCATCCCTTTCATGATAGAAGAAGAGCTTTGTGGCGACATCAGTACCCTATTTTTTGCGCTAGGGAAAAAAGAAAATAACCGACAAAACGTTGCCGTTATCGCCAAAGACACAATCAATTTATGGCAGCATGCTTTAAGTGATGCTGACCTTTTCTGCACAAAGCTAGTGCCCGACGCTTATTGCTTACCCAGTTCAGATGCTGTAAGTATGCTCGAAATTAACGATGATGTGCTCGTAAAATTCCCAGACCAAGTGTCCTTACAGGGTGAAAACTCGTGGGTACTTCCGCTTGCTATTGAACAAGCAACAACTAAAAAGCTTGATATCAATTGTTTTAGCGAAATTCAAAATTGGCCAGCGTCTCAAGAAGCCGAATTTGATTTTGACCTGCTACCGATGCAACTACTCATGCAGGGCGCAATTGCTGCCGATCTCAATTTATTTCAAGGTGAGTTTAGCGTCAAAAGAAAAGTGAACCCTATGTGGGATAAATGGAAGGTAGCCGCTGCACTAGCGGTTATTGCGATTTGTGCAAACCTCGTCGTTAAAACCACTGAACTAAACAGTATCAAAAATGAACGCAAACACGTGCGTCAGCAAATAGAGCAAGCAGTTAAGCAAGGCTTTCCAAATTTGGGCGCATACCGAGCATTGAGGCCTGCGCTCGAGAAGGAAATGATTCGCTTAGAACAAGGCGGTGGCAATTTAAGCATGCTTGCCATGCTTGTCCGCCTAGGTGGTGCTTTTGAAGCTTCTGGCGTAAAACCACAAAATATTCGCTATGACGGCAAGCGCTCTGAAATTAGAATGCAGTCAGTAGCACGCAGTTTTGAAGCGCTTGAGCGATTTAGGCGAGATGCACAAAACCTCGGCTTTGAAATTGAGCAAGGCCCTATTAATAACCGCGGCGACGAAGTCGTTGGCGTGATAACAGTTAAAGGCTAAAAGGAGCAGTATTATGGAAGCATTAAAAACATGGTACGCAGGTTTAGCCGAACGCGAACAAAAGCTCGTGTTAGCCGGTGCGATATTTGGCGTAATATTTTTATTCTATTTAACAATTTGGGCTCCCTTAAACGCCTCGTTATCCACTCAAAAAGTAGGCCTGCAAGCCGATCGTTCAAACCTTGTGTGGGTGCAAGAGAAAGCGGCTCGCGCCCAAATTCTACGTCAGTCTTCAAACCAAAACTCATACGGCGGGTCGCTCACACAGCTTATCAACCAAACAACGCGTAGCGCAGGAATTCCGGTATCTCGCATGCAGCCACAAGGTGACGAGCTGCAAGTATCTATAGACCAAATAGCCTTTAATGATTTACTCACTTGGCTCGATGGTTTAGAAAAGCGGGGCGTAAAAGTCATTTTGTCGGATGTATCTGAAGTCGACGCACAAGGCTTTGTACAAGTAAGACGACTACAACTAGGGAAAGCTTAACGTGAAGAAGTGGCACTGGGCAGTATTAGTGATACTGGCTTATCTCTTATTTTTAATTGCTTACACGCCAGCCACCTATGTGACAGCGTTGATTCAAGAGCAAAGCAAAAACCAAATTAGCTTTCAAAATGTGTCAGGCACCTTGTTTGAAGGTCAAGCGAGTTCAGTATCATCTCAAGGCATTGTAGTTAACAACTTGAATTGGCAATTATCGCCATGGTCACTTATCTTGCTACAAGCCAAGCTAGAACTTAATGGCGGCAATATACGCAATGCACAAGACATTTATCTTAAAGGTAGGATGACTGCTTCGTTATTAAATACTCAGCGCTTTTCAGTTGAAAAAGCACAGGTATTTGTACCCACCAAAACGCTACTTTCTCAATTAAAACTGCCTGTTTTTGTGACTGCATCGGGTCGCTTTAGAGTAGACATTAACACCTTTAGTTTTGATCAAGGTTGCCAAGAGCTTGAAGGCAACGGCAACTGGCTAAACGCAGGTGTTAACGTGAATAATAAACAGGTAGATTTTGGTACTTTTGATGCAAGTTTGTCATGCCAAGGTGAAGCTTTTGCTCTACAAATTGCGCCAAGCAACGGGCTCAACCTTGACGCCAAAGCCGTTGCCGAATTAGGCGGAAAGTTCTCAGTGCAAGGCGAGTTCAATATTCCTGACTCGATGCCAAACGAAATTAAGCAGGCTGCACCCTATTTTGGTCGCGAAACATCATCAGGTCGTTACACGATTAATTTTTAAAAAAAGAGCACTATTCATATAGCGCTTTATTCACAAAGCGGCTCAAGGCTAATATGCTCGCAGATTTGTAGATACTCCCTCGTGTCTCCAAACCATTGGTGAGTTGACCAATCGCACCGCCCTTTTGCTTGATGTTTACCGTATTAAACAACTCATCCATAGCAGTGCCAAGCTCTACCCCTGTCAATAATTGCTCGTAGACTTTTAACGGAATGGGCAGCGTTGCGGACTGTCCAAATATACTCTCACTCCCGTTAGAAATGCACATAATAGCAAACGTTTTTGGCCCATCTTCAAACACATCAACACCGCCTTCATAAGCAATATAGTAGTCTGCTTGCAAACTTTCTTCCTCAGCAAGGCTAAGCAAATGGTCGACCCTGTTTTGTGCGCCCTCGAGCGTTTCTTGCTGGCTCATGGGTTGGTCGGGGACACCCGAAGGCGCATCAACCGAAACGGTCTCAACTGCAACCTTGAATACAGCACTAAAAGCATCTTCAGCGGCTTTTATCTTAACTGGGTTTTTCGAAGCTATCGCAATACGAATAACAGATGATGTGGTAGACATGGACGTCCTTTATATATTGATTTGGTGATTGACCCTAACTCGGGATACTAATTATGAAGAATTAAGCATGCCCTTCAAAGTTGTTTTGAATAATAGAATCGAGTAAATCGTGGTAACTATTTGTATGTGGATGCCCCTTGATTTCGATATCAGGCAACTTGCTATCCGGGTTGGTAATGCCAAGCGTATAAGCAATACCGAACTCTTTTGCTGCATCCAATATACGCTCACTGTCATCTACGAACAAAGTGGTGGCAGGGTTAAAATCAAGATGATCATGCAGCTGTTGCCATAAAGACTGCCACTCTTTAGACACGCCAAATTGATGCGTCGATATGAGCGTATCGATATGTTCATCTAACTGCGTTTTTTCTATCTTAAGAGACAAACTCCCAGGGTGGGCATTGGTCACTAAAACAACGCGACGCCCACTGGCTTTAAGTGCATCTAAAAAAGGAACACTGTCTTCGCGCATGCTAATGAGGTGCATCAGTTCGCGCTTGGCTGCCATAATATCAATCGACAGTAAGTTAGCCCAATAATCAAGGCAATACCACTGAATGCGCCCTTGCACTTTTGTCAGTTCTACCTGCATTTCTTCGTAGCACTGTTCGATAGGTTTACCGGTCTGTTCAGACAGTTTTTTAGGAATATGATGCAGCCAAAATTGCGTGTCAAAATGCAAATCTAGCAAGGTGCCATCCATATCTAACAGAACAGTTTCAATCTTATGCCACGGTAACAGTGCCAAGCCTTAATCCTTATGGTAGAGTTATTCGAATATTGTTTTAGTAGTGTATCGCGAGGAGTTGGCTTGAGCAAAGCAAACCAAGAAAAAAAACTGCCGACCATTCATGCACGGCGAACCGTGGCGAAAAGCCGCTTTTTTACCATTGAGCAGGTAGATTTAGAATTTAGTAATGGCGCCACTCGGGAGTTTGAGCGCATGGCGGGTAGCGGCCGCGGAGCAGTGATGATCATACCGATGACCGACGACAATCACATACTACTCATTAAAGAGTATTCGGCCGGCACGCATTCATATCAAATTGGCTTTCCAAAAGGCTTAATTGACCCCGGCGAAACACCTGTTGAAGCTGCCAATCGAGAACTACAAGAAGAAGTAGGCTGCAAAGCGGAGCATTTTTCAACTTTAAAACAGCTCTCTATGGCGCCTACTTTTTTTGATGCGCATATGCATATACTTACAGCCAAGACTTTAAGCGAATCACATTTAGAAGGTGATGAACCAGAACCACTTGACGTCATAAAGTGGCCATTGAGTGATATTGATGCGCTATTGGCTAGAGAAGACTTCAGAGAAGCTCGCAGCGTGGCCGCTTTATTAATGCTAGACCGAGAACTAAACGCAAACAAATAGGAAGGAGACGCACTAAGATGATGTCAAAGTCGATTAGTGAACTGTTAGAAATCGCGAAAGAAGCCGCGACAAAAGCGGGTGTAGAAGTACTTCGTATATACGATAAGGGCGACTTTGAAGCATACGAAAAGGAAGATAATAGCCCAGTCACTTCTGCAGACTACAAAGCCAACGAAATCATCATGGAAATGCTGGGTGAGCTTACACCTAACATTCCAATCATGTCTGAAGAAACTGAATTAGCAACCTTAAAAGAACGCTCAAATTGGACGCGATATTGGTTAATTGACCCAATTGACGGCACCCAAGAGTTCATTGCTCGCTCGGGCGATTTTGCTGTCAATATTGCCTTAATTGAGAATAACCGACCTGTGATAGGCGTAATTTATTGGCCTTGCGGTGAGTCTTTATATTTTGCAAGTAAAGACCACGGTGCATATAAACGTTGCCAGCGCGAGACAAAAGCCATTAAAGTCAGACATTTTGATGTACCAAGCGAGGACGTCGTCATGATTGCGATCAGCCGTCGTCAATCTCGTGAAAAGATTTTTGAACGTTTAAGCGACAAGCGCAACTACCAAACATTGCCAACAGGCAGCTGTTCGCTCAAAGCCTGCTTTATCGCTGAAGGCCAAGCAGATGTCTTTATGCGCTTAGGCGTAACTGGAGAATGGGATACAGGCGCGTCAGAATGCATTATTAACGAAGCCGGCGGCGTGATAAAAGCGGCTGATTTTAGCCCAATCACCTACAATGAGCGTGAAAGCGTCATCAACCCAGATTTTATCGTACTAGGTGATCAACGAGTCGATTGGAGGAGTATTATTCAGTATAAATAACTTTATACAGGATAATACAATGAAGCATTTTTCAAAAGCATGCGCATTGTCGCTTGGTTTGGTCTTTAGCGCATCTGCACTTGCCGACCTAAGCCTAGACTCTGCAAACGGACAAGTAAACTTTATATCCGTTAAAAATGAACACATTGCTGAAACCCATAGCTTTGATGAATTCAGCGGTGCTTTATCGTCAAGCGGCGCACTTTCTATCGAGATTTCACTTAGCTCAGTTAACACGCTCATTCCTATCCGTAACGAACGCATGCAGAAAATGCTGTTTGATGTCGCCAACTTCTCCAAAGCCACATTTAAAGCCCAAGTAGACTCAAAGCTACTTGGTTTAAAAGCAGGCGAACAAGTCAATACCAGCATAAACGGCGAACTCACAATCAGTGGCAAAACAGTCCCTACTAGCTTTGATGTGCAACTGACAGGGCTTGGCAACGGAGCAATAAGTGCTAGTACCAACAAACCCACTGTGCTTAGCACCACTAGCTTCGGACTCGACGACGGCGTTACGGCATTGCAAGAAATCGCCATGCTAAATAGCATTTCTAAAACCGTGCCTTTGACCTTTAGTGTGGTTTTTAAATAATCCGAATAAAGACTTTTTGGACAGTCCATTTGTTAGAATTTAGCAAATTGGACTGTCCATAACGTTCATCCAGAACATTCCTTACAATCAAAAATCGGACTGTCCAGTTACATCATTCGCCGAGATAATATTTACCGACTCATGCTCTTCTGAATACTCTATAAGCGCAATCCCATCTTGTAGCTGCTGTTTTACAAGCAGCACCTTTTCTTCAAGACTCAGCTCTATATCCCCATAATCGGTGCCCTCGCGCAGCACTATACTTTCGATTAGGTTGGTGAGAGTCTCGTTATCGAGCTCTTTGTGAGGAACTATCAAGATTCGACTCCTTTGCAGCAATTATCATTAGGCTAATATCTCATGAATAAACGCCAATATCCTATTGGGTAACCAAAATTTGGACTGTCCAGTTAACGATTGTATAAAGCCTACATGGCCGCCAACATCACTTAGCTCATAAGCCACATTCTGATTGATCAAATCTGCGCTTGGTATAACGCGTTCGTCCATAAAAGGGTCGTCTTTTGCATGTAAGATTAAGGTGGGTTTAGTAATACGCGGCAGGTCGTTTAAAGCGCTACACTTGTTATAATAATCCTGCGCATTGTCAAACCCATGCAAGACAGCTGTAACGCTATCATCAAACTGTGCGAACGAACGCATGCCAGCAATCTCATCCTTACTCACACTCAACGCAGACATATCAACACTGTCCATTTTTTTAAGCAAATTGGCTTTCATGCTTTTCATCAAGTACCACTGATATACTCTTGAAAAACCCACATCAATCGCACTGGATGAAGCCGACAAATTGAGCGGAGCAGATATACAAACACTCGCCTTTATGGGTAGCTCAGGATGCTCGGCCATGAGTTTCATTAGCATGTTACCGCCTAAAGAAAACCCCAGCGCAATTAAAGGTAAAGATGGATATCGTTTTGCCAATATTGGCACCACATGAAGCGGGTCGAATGTCGCGCCTGAGTGATAGGCTCGTTGAGTCAAGTTGGGCTCGCCGCTGCAGCCTCTGAAGTGCATTAAGACTGCACCGATATTCTCTGCCTCTAATGCGCTTGCCATGTATCGGATATAATGGGAATTGACTGACCCTTCTAAACCGTGAAACAAAACGACCAAGGCTCTAGGAGGGTTATGGGTGCTTGGCATAAACCACGCTAAGTCCACAAAATCGCCATCAGGTGTTCGCACACGCTCATTAACAGACCTAGGTGGTGGCGTACGTAATAAGAACTTCGGAAAAATTGTTTGCACATGCGAGTGAGCAAGTATTCCAGAAGTTGCAAAACTCGCCTTACTCAGTTTACCGAATTGGGTTTGTGGACCGTTCACATCAAACGTAGGATTTTGGGGACTCATCATTAGGCCATCATAATCTTAACAATTCTGCATATGGGTATAATAATTTGTTCACCTTATTGTTAGGAAGAAGAAGCTGAGACGAAAGGTTTTGCGACCAAGTAACTTGTCACAAGGCGTCTTGTGCAAACCTCAATACACTCAAAAATGGACTGTCCAAACTCTTCATCCGTTTTTTGATTACGAGCGAGTGCTAAATGATTCATGCAAGCAAGTAAATAGTCTGTGATGACTTTTTCAGATGTATCAACGTCAACATATTCAAGCTGCTCAAATGTCTTTAAGCAATCAACAAGTGCTTTCTGCTGAGTTCTTTCAGAGGCAACTTCTGCCTCTAGTGCCTCACGATATTGCTGTGAGCTTTTGTTAGTCTCACCCAATAGTTTTCGTTTGCGTCGAAGTTGTTCAGTTGCTTGCTCACTCTCCTCGATAGCCATATTCAAAGCACTGCACTGTTGCGTAGACAGCATAAACCTATGTTCAATCAAAAAGAAAAACAGTAAACACTGATTCACATTCAAATTAGCTTCATCTTGCAAGCGTAAAAAGTCAGACTGATTACTATCTAAGGGATAAAACTTCAGACTAAAATCCCAAAATTTTTCAAGGCTAAGCACCTCAAAACCCACCTTCATTTGTTACGCTCCTGCCACGCGTTTGTCAAAATCAGCTTGCGCAAGCTCAAGGCTATCTTGTGCATCAAGCCAGAGCATTTCTGTCTCTTCAAGTGCTTGTTTTGCTTTTGTTTGGCGCGCAATCACTTCGTTTAGTCGCGCTTTATTTACGTCGCTATACAAAGTAGTATCACCCATTATTTGTTCCACTTCAGCCAACTCATCGGTCAGGCGAGCGATGTCTTTTTCGCACTTGGCAATTTGCTCTCGTTCTTTTTTAGTTTCGTTCCTAAACTCAGCCTGCATGCGCTTGAGCGCTTTGCGGTCGATTTTTTGCTCGGTGCTATTGCCAATACTAAGCGATGCATCGCTCTGAGCATTTGCAGTCGCTTGATCTTTTTTGGCTTGTGCATCCTTCGGTTTATTTTGTAACAACCATTTTTGATAGTCCCCAAGGTCACCTGCAAAGGGTGACACTCTGCCACTATCCACCAAATAGAAATCATCACACACGCTTTCAAGTAAATAACGGTCGTGGGATACAATCACCATAGCACCATCAAAAGACTGTAATGCATATGCTAAAGCTTCACGCATGTTCATATCGAGGTGGTTTGTTGGCTCATCCAACAGGAGTAAATTAGGCTTGGTATACACAATGAGTGCTAGCACCAAGCGCGCTTTTTCACCGCCCGACATTGGCGCAACTTTTTTCAAAGCCTCATCACCATGAAAACCAAACCCACCCAAATAATCTCTTATCTGTTGGTCGCTCAAGCTTTTATCTAAGCGTAACAAATGCTCAAAAGCTGAACTTTCTAAATGCAAGGCCTGCACCTGATGTTGGGCAAAGTAACCAATTTGCAAACCTGCCGAGGTAGTATACCGTCCTTGCAAAGGATCTAATTCACCTGCAAGCAGTTTGATAAACGTCGACTTACCCGCGCCATTGCGTCCGAGCAGCCCTATTCTGCTGCCCGGCACTAGGTTTAATTGAATATTCGACAAAATAGTTGTTTCACCATAGCCGAGCTCAATTTCTTCCATATTGATAAGCGGATTAGGCAGTTTATCAGGCTCTCGAAAGTCAAAAGAAAACTCATTCGCCTGCTGAATCGGCAGCAATTCTTCCATTTTTTCGAGCTGTTTAACTCGGCTTTGCGCTTGCTTTGCCTTACTTGCTTTGGCTTTAAAGCGGGTAATAAAGCTCTCAAGGTGTTGTTTCTTGGCTTGCTGCTTTTCAAACTGTTTTTGCGCCAATATGATGCGCTGGGCACGCTGTTTTTGGTAGCTTGTGTAGTTACCCGTATAAGCGTGAAGTTGCGTATTTTCAAAGCTGATAATCAGTTTAGCGCAGGCATCTATGAAGTGCTGGTCATGAGATATCAGCAATAAGGTCCCTGCATAATTTTGCAGATAATCTTGCAGCCATATCACTGCGTCCAAGTCGAGATGGTTAGTGGGCTCATCGAGCAACAATAAATCTGAAGGACATAACAAGGCCCGAGCAAGGTTGAGCCGCATTTGCCACCCGCCCGAAAAGTTATCTACAGTTTTACGTAACTCTTGCTCGCTAAATCCTAAACCCGCTAAAATAGTCGCCGCTCTAGATTCCACGTCATAGGCGCCGGCATGTTCAAGTTGTTCATGCAAACGAGCTATTGCTGCGCCGTCGTTTTGCTGTTCAGCATCACACAATTGTGATTGCACTTGCCGCAAATGCTTGTCGCCGTCTATCACATAATCAATTGCTGTACGCGAAGTATCGTCAATATACTGAGCAATCGCGACTATTTGCCAATGCTTAGCCACTGCACATTCGCCGGCATCGGCGGTAATTTGGCCCAGCAACAAAGAGAATAGACTCGATTTACCGCAACCATTGGGTCCAATAATTGCGACTTTTTGTGAAGGATAAATCTCCAAATTTGCAGAATCAATAAGCGTTTTAACGCCGCGTTGCAGGCCAAGGTTTTGCAGTTTTATCATATAGCAGACACTGAGTTCTCTGGGGTAATAAAAAACGACTTAAGGCATTGTTTATATGCTTGGCATTTGCGAACAAACAAGCGCCTGAAGCCCTAACAATGTAAAGGGCAGAGAATACCAGAATTGACCAATAAAGTTTAGTGAACTGATCAATAGTGCCGACCCTTTGGTATAATAAAGATTAAGCTAAGAAATTGTCGCGCAATTTGACACCGGCAACATTTTTACACCATTAGTGCTTTTCAACAAAGCTAACAAGCAAGAGACGTAATGACGAACAAATCCAAAAAACGATTTATTGCGGGCGCAAAATGCCCTAAATGTGCAAGCTTCGACACCCTCATGTTGTACTTTGAGAATAATGTTGAAAAACTCGCCTGCGTCAATTGCGATTACAGTGAGGCACAAACCACTGCTGAGGTGACCGCGGCAAGCAAAACCAATAGCGGCGTGATAGGTGTGTTTAAGCCCGACTAGAGGAAAAGAATGAAACCGTCTTTACTTTGCCTGTTTTAAAGCACAGTGTTTGTGCAAGGTAATATTAATAGTGCAGCTAACAGTGCTGCTAATAGTGCGGCGGCCGCTCAATTTCATTAGAGATACCATCGCCCGAACTTCGCGCTGACTTCATCTTTTCTATCATCAGTTCCATTTGTTTTTCTAAGTGCTTTATTTTGCTTTGCTGTTCAATAACGATCTGATTCAAACTCTCGATTGTATCTTCTTGATACG
>CAZXTD010000010.1:24229-48977 GCA_964643575.1 uncultured Glaciecola sp.
TTTCTTGCTTGATATAAGCTTTATCATCCGCGTATTGCTTATGCTCAACATAGCTTGTTTGGTCTTGCGTCATTCACGCTCCCATTTTTCAAAATTTCCACTGCTCGATATGGATACCGGCACTTGGTCTATAAAATCGACTGCGTACACCACTGCAGACTGAGGCGCTGGCCCGTCACTTGGCGCCACCCGCCATTCTTGTATGCTTTTACCGCTAGCTACATCCCATAAGGCTAACCTTTTTGCTGGCGAACCTGTTAGTAAATACTTGCTATCACTTGAAAACTTTGCACTGGTGAAAATAAGTTGGCGCTCAATAAAGTGAAGCCTTGAGATTGCCTCGCCGGTTTGCGCATCCCAAATTTGGGCCTTATCTTGACCATCTGCGGTAAACAAGTACTTCGCATTTTGATCAATCAATACTTGTGTTACTCGATGCGGGTGGTCAAATACGTGAATAATTTGTGCGGTGGTCGTATCCCACAAATATGCTTTGTAATCGTTACTGCCAGTAAGCGCATAACGACCATTTGCCGACAAATCAACGCTGTTTATTTTCTCTTCGTGTCCAATAAATTCTAGGCGCCGCTCAGTATCAGGCTCGAAAAACATGACGCTGCCATTCGCTCTGCCAATTAAGACTGCACGTCCGTTATTTGCCACAGCAATATCTCTAATAGTTGACTCATCTATACGCCAAAACCCAATAGGTTCGCCGGTGTTTACCGACCATAGGGCAAAAGCTTCGCTATCGGAGGTAACGGCAAAGTCACCATCTTTTGAAAACCTGACGTTATCGACAAGATTAAGCCCTTCTTCCTGGTGACGCCAAGAGTACAAAATCGCGTTATTGCTTAAATTAACTACTCTTATTTCGCCGCCTACTTCAGAGAACAAGCCTAGCTGTTTGGAGGCATGAATATCGGCTGCGTAAACGCCGTCTTTGATTAGGTTGACACGTTCTAGCGGCGTTGAATCAGGAATAGTACAGGCACTCAATACGCAAACAACAACACACACTAACGCTAGTTTACAGCGCTCAACGAGTATATTAGAAAAAAAACAAGCTCGATTTATTAACAAGGGTTTCACTTTAGGGTTAACCGCATTACCATATACGCTAGTATAAACCATGATAGTTACAAAACACTAAATAAACACAGGCTTAACTTGTGTTGGGAGAAAAAGATGAAAAAGGCTTCGATAGCCCTCATTGCTGGTAGTGCATTATTCATTACTGCTTGTGGAAGTGAGCAAATAAAAGAAGAAGAAAAAGCCCCACAATTGGTCGTTACTGCCGAAAGTAGCGATGCACAAAAGCAGGCTTATGCGCTAGGTGCTAGCATGGGCAGCTTTGCTAAAAACCGATTAGAGCTTCATGACAAAATGGGACTTGGTTTGGATACTGCTGCACTTAAAGCAGGTTTTGCGGATGCTATGGAAGGTAACATGCAGTTTACCGAAACCGAAATTCAAACCCTAGCTCAAGCCTCAGACACTGCGCTAAGAGCAGCACAACAAGTCGAAGCAGATGCTAAAGCAGAAGCAGTAATTGCAGAAGGTGTAGCGTACCTAGCTGAAAATGCTAAACGTGAGGGTGTTATCACGACCGAATCAGGCTTACAATATGAAATAGTTACCGAAGGCGATGGCGCAAGTCCAACCGCTGCCGACACAGTAAAAGTACACTATCGCGGAACACTGATTGATGGAACTGAGTTTGATTCATCTTATAAGCGTGAAGAGCCAATTAGTTTTCCGCTAAATGGTGTAATCAGGGGTTGGACTGAAGGTTTACAACTGATGAAAGTCGGTTCGACGCACCGTTTATACATTCCGAGTGAACTCGGTTATGGTTCGAGCACCGCGGGTAGTATTCCACCTAACTCTGTACTTATATTCGACGTAGAATTATTGGAAATTAATCCAGAAGCTTAAGGCCTTGTTAAATTATTAAAGCGCTCTATAGACGAGCGCTTTTTTTATACCCAAAGCCTAGTTGTTTGGTTGCTTCGCTTCTTAAAATAATGAAGCGAGAGCTTTCCGATAAAACCCAAGATAAGACTCGCCAGAATAAAGCCAAGCATCTGCGAATGAACGCCCGGCATCACCAAAGCTAAGAACGCAACCGCTGCACACATAACCGATGAAATAAGCAGCAACACCGATAATAGAAACCACACCGATTCAAGCTTTCGGATGGACGCTTTTTTAAAGCTCGAGCAATTGTCATAAGTCATACTATTCCCCCTTTGATGCTTATACTGAATTAGCGCTTTAAAAAGAAAGCGACTAAACCCTCAACATAAACGTGTTGGGTGTCGAATACTGGCTGACACGTAACGAGTTGTGTCTTATTATGACGTAAGAAGCAATCAAATAGTTCATTTATTAGACGTTTTTACTATGAAGACACCACTACTTACTGTAAAGGGATATGGCCAGCTCAAAAACGAGCAAGATACTTTGTGGCGAATTGAACGCCCTGAAATCACTAAAAAAGTGACGTGGGCGGCAAGCTTAGGCGACCGAAGCGAAAACGCTGACTATCAATATAATAAGAAGCGACTTCGCGAAATAGACAGACGAGTGCGTTACTTGCGTAAAGTATTAGAAAACTCAAAAGTGATTGAATACTCACCACAGCAAGAAGGGAAAGTGTTTTTTGGCGCATGGGTAAATATAGAAAATGAAGATGGCAAAGAAATGACATTTCAAGTCGTCGGGTTTGATGAAATATTTGGCCGCAAAGATGCCATATCAATAGACTCTCCGATGGCAAGAGCATTATTAAAAAAAGAAGTTGGCGACCTCGCAATTGTAAAAACACCCTCTGGCAGCCATGAGTGGGAAATAGTCAAAATTTGGTATCAATAAATTAATAATAATGTGAGACAGTGCACTGTACGCGCGTTATAATAATTGAAATTCTTGGGGTCAATCCTCGGCCCTCACATCATCAATCTGTCCGTTTGGACATATCTCTTCAACACTGGATCGTATACTGAATGATAATTGAAAAAATTGCTCAGGAATTAGGGGCGACATCAAGCCAAATTACTGCAGCCGTGACTTTATTAGACGATGGCGCAACCGTGCCCTTTATAGCCCGTTATCGTAAAGAAGTTACCCAAGGGCTAGACGACGCTCAATTACGAACGCTCGAACAACGTCTTGGCTACCTGCGAGAACTAGAAGACAGACGCAAAGTTATTCTCAAATCAATTAAAGACCAAGAAAAACTAACGCCTGAAATTGAAAAAAGCGTATTGGCAGCAGATAGCAAAACGGAGCTTGAAGATTTATATCTGCCCTATAAACCTCGCAGACGAACCAAGGGCCAAATTGCAATAGAGGCGGGTTTAGCCCCTTTAGCCGAAAAATTATTAAGCGATTCGAATGCACAACCTGAGCTCGAAGCAAAAGCGTTTATTAGCGCGGATAAAGGTATAGCGGATGAAAAGGCCGCGTTAGACGGTGCAAAATTCATTTTGATGGAGCAGTTTGCTGAAAGCGCGCCTGTCTTACAACAAGTTCGCCACTACCTAAGCAATAATGCACACGTCAGCAGCAAAGTAGTCTCGGGAATGGAAAAACAAGGCGACAAGTTCTCCGATTACTTTGACTATTCTGAAAAGCTTAAACTAGTGCCATCACATCGTGCTCTGGCGATTTTCCGTGGCCGAAACGAGGGGGTTTTGCAGGTTGCTTTAGAGGCTAACCCTGCTAATACAGATGGCATTAATAGCGGCGCGGTATGTGAAGACATCATCAAAACCGCACTCAATTTGCGCTTGAATAATTCAGAGCGAGACAATTGGTTAAGTACTGTTGTGCAATGGACATGGCGCGTAAAAATATCGCAATACATGGAAACCGAACTGTTTGCAAAATTAAGAGAAAAAGCAGAAAACGAAGCAATAAGCGTATTTGCTAAAAACCTCAACGACCTGTTAATGGCAGCGCCTGCTGGGCCTAAAGTAACCATGGGACTCGACCCTGGATTGCGTACGGGTGTCAAAACCTGTGTGCTCGACAGCACAGGTAAAGTGCTTGCTACCACTACAATATTTCCGCATCAACCACAAAATCAGTGGGATAAATCGATGCGTACGCTGGCCAACTTATGCAAACAGCATAAGATCGAACTTATTAGTATCGGAAACGGCACAGGCTCACGCGAAACCGACAAACTCGTAGGCGAAATGATGAAGGCCAATAAAGAGCTTGGCCTCGTAAAACTTGTTGTGAGCGAAGCAGGTGCCTCAGTTTATTCTGCATCACAATTAGCATCTGATGAACTACCCGATCTTGATGTATCTTTGCGTGGCGCAGTATCGATAGCGCGTCGCTTGCAAGACCCACTGGCTGAGCTGGTTAAAATCGAGCCAAAAGCCATTGGTGTGGGGCAATATCAGCACGATGTTAACCAAAGCCAGTTAGCTCAGTCTTTAGAACGCGTGATAGAGGATTGTGTAAACGCGGTAGGTGTAGACTTAAATACAGCTTCTCCTGCGCTGTTAACGCACGTGTCTGGCCTAAATAAAACATTGGCAAATAATATTGTTCACTTTCGCAATACAAATGGTGCATTTAACGAGCGCAATGCACTCAAGCAAGTAGAACGCCTCGGGCCAAAAGCCTTTGAACAGGCGGCAGGTTTTTTACGCGTTATGAATGGCAATAATCCATTAGATAGCTCTTCTGTGCATCCTGAGGCCTATCAAATAGTAGAAACAATTACCGCCAAATCTGGTATCGCTGTAAATGACATCATTGGCAATAAGCAAGCACTTCAAGGCTTAAGTGCTCGTGATTTTGTCACCGACGAATTTGGCTTACCTACAATTAGCGATATATTCAAAGAGCTCGAAAAGCCAGGCCGTGATCCGCGCCCTGAGTTTAAAACAGCAAAGTTTGACGATGCAGTAGAAACAATGAACGACCTCGAGCCTGGTATGATACTCGAAGGAATAGTAAGTAACGTCGCTAACTTTGGCGCGTTTGTGGATATTGGAGTGCATCAAGATGGCTTAGTGCATATTTCAGCGATTACAAACAAATTCATCAAAGACCCCCGTGAAGTCGTTAAAACAGGTGATATCGTAAAAGTGAAGGTGACCGAGGTGGATGTGCCGCGCAAGCGTATTTCCTTAACCATGCGTTTAGATGATGATGCTACCGCTGCACCGTCGCGTTCTAGCGTAAAAGAGGCGCCTCAAAATCGTGCGCCGCGCAACAAACCACGCTCAGGTGGTAATAATCAACAAAAAGGTAAAGGGAATGCCGGCTTAGGAAACGCCGCAATGGGTAATGCATTTGCAGATGCGTTTGCTAAAGCGAAAAAGTAGTTAATGTTTAAGGACTGTGCTTAAGTCACGTTGGTTAAGGCTTAAGCACTAGCAGAAAATTGCGAGTGAGTTCGGCTTCCACTAAAGTCTGCATAAGCCTGAGCAAGTTTAGCTTGTCCTTGATTTGAGTTAGTCGACTGATCAATGTCTTTTGTATCGTTTTTGGAGCTTTGCTTGTCCTCACCGCTCACTTGAGCTTGGCCCATTTCAGCGCGAGCTTTTTGTTCCTTTTGAGACGCCTCGGCAGCTACTTTCAAGTCTTGCGTACTAGGCTCAGCTGGTGCTAATGCAGCAGCTCTCACCACTTGCATTTTTTGTACAGTATCCTCAGGCTCAGTCTCTTCACTTACATCAATAGAGACTTCACCGCCAACGGCGTAACGCTTTCCATCAGGACCCGACTCATACTCATAGCTAGGTGAACCCGCATATTGGCCACCTACAGCCGCATGCGCTTGCTCATGGGTTTTTACCTCACGGTCACGGTCTTTTAATTCTTGGACTTTCTTTTCTTCTTCTTCACTTAGCTCGCGGGTAGATGCGTCTTTCGTAGAAGAATTAGCTGCGGACTTTTCAGTTTGCTGCTTATTGACCGCTTCTTTCGACAAGCTCACCTTGTCGCTGTTTTTAGAATCGGACTGTCCAGCAGCTGGTTTATTTTTCGAATTGGACTGTCCAGTATTTTGCTCAGCTTGCTTTGGCGATGCTTGTTGTGAGGCAGAGTTTTGCTGTACAGGAGTCACGATGGGTTTGTTTTCATTTTCGATACGCGCATCTTGTGTCCCCGCTGAAGTGCTTGTACTTAGCGGCTGTAAAGACTGAAAATCAAAAGGTAACACCACGTTCATTATGCTGAGTTCACCGTATTATTCGTTAATCACTATTCATCAAATCCGTTAAATAAATTGCTTGCCAAGATTCGCATCATGCAAATGTATCTATAATCGTCCCTAGCATGCCATCAGCTCTAGAAATCACATTAGCCGAAGCTTGCGCCTGTAATGAGCCTGAAATCAAATCAACACTGGCTTGATTCACGTCAACGCTTCGCTTACCTTCGCCAAAACCGCTCGCGAGTTCACGACTTGCATTATTCATGTTTTCACTACCTTGCTTATATCCTTGCAAACCTGAATATAAAGCACTTTGAATATTGCCACTTGTTGGGTCCAGCATAAAATCCTCACATCTGCTCAATAAAATCAGGGCATCCAGCATAGTATCGGCAGCGATTTAGAAAACTTTAGGATTTTTTATTGGACAGTCCGATCTCATTAAATAGGAAGCTCGAAATATGCTCAAAGGTAACGCTGGGGTGACTTAAAAAAGGAGCGTGAGAAGCTTTGTCGATAATGACTGAATGAGAGTTTTTGCACAGGCTCTGAATTTTATCCACAGCTTTGTGTGGCACTAAGCTGTCGAGTTCGCCATAGAGCCTTAGGCAGGGTAATTTACTTTTGCCAAGTTCATCTCTTAAATCAGTCGTGTGCAATATGGATAAGCTTGATTCAAGGGTTTTTGGGGTGCTTGACGGGTATTGCGTTAATAAATCGAGCATTTGTTTGACAGAAAACTTCGGTTTATCTAAGCCCATATTTTGCAAAGCAAGGAAGCGATGCAGTAAAGTCTGATGGTCAATTTTTAGCTGCTTGGCAAAAAGTGTGAGTACAGCTGGTTTTATACCTGGCCAATCAGCGCTTTCAGTAAATCGTGGCGTACTCGCTATTTGTGCATGAGCAATCACAAGTGGATGAGCTTCATTGGCCAGTTGTTGGGCAACTAAACCGCCCATCGACCAACCAATCAAGATAGTTGGCTTCACAAGTTTATTGGCAATAAACTGTGCGAGCTGCTCTAAACTGTAGTCAGGCAAGGTGTTTTGATGCGCTAATCCAAAACCAGGCAGGTCGAAGCACTTAATATCGGCGAACTGCCCATATTCCGCTCGAACAAGCTCACTAAAAGGCTGCCAAATACCATGATTCATACCCCAACCGTGTAAAAACACGATGTCAAAATCTGTACTTTCAGACAGCTGTGTCGATTGGTACTGCATGCTAGGCTAGGTCCTCTATATGGAGATAGTCATTATATTATTACTCGAAAAGCTTTACTTGTTTTTTAGCACCTTGCAACGACGAATTGGTCACCGTCATTGCTACATTTGCCATCAATCAAGCTCTCTTTTAATTTGCGAACATTGTGTACATGAAGCCGTATTGCCTTTATTTCCTGCGCCAGGCCACAATTTACTCAACTACGAAGCTGTACAAAAAAACTTAGCGCCTCCTGCTTACGAAGCTTTATATTCTTTAGGCAAGTACGAGGGAGTGATTGCGGGCCTAATTAACCAGTTAAAGTTCTCGAAACAATTGCTGGCGGCCCAAGTGTTGACTGCCTTTTTTGTGCAATATTTGGGTGTTCGATTAAGTATCAGTCACGATTTACCCGAGGCTTTAGTCCCTATACCCTTAAGTCACCGGCGCTATGTACAGCGGCAGTTTAACCAATCGAGAGTGTTGTCTCAACGCTTGGCAAAAGAATTTGGTTTGCACAACATTGACGCGCTTAAACGTGTTAAACATACCAAGCAGCAGTCAAAACTCAATAAAGAGGATCGGCAGTCTAATGTAAAGGGCGCATTTGTAGTTGTTGAGGATATTCATGTTAATTCCATCGCCATTATCGACGATGTTGTTACCACAGGTGCAACAATTAACGAAGCCTGTGCCTGTTTGCTGGACGTGTATCCAGATTTGCACATTAGTGTTTGGTCTATGGCAGTTACTGTGCGTTCATAAAACATATGTAGTCAAAGTAGTAAGCAGCAAGTGAGTTATAACCCACTTGCTGCTACCACAAATTTACAACAGCGGACTCATATACAAAGCGTTTGCCGTTAGCTTATTGGTGCCATCCCAATATCCGCGAAAATGCATATTGTCAACAAAACCAATAACAACGCCTTGCCCCTGCTTAACAGCAACAACAGCTGCCGTATTTTTGATCAGGTTTTCAAGTTCAGGTGCTGCATAACCCGCCTTTAATGGCGATTCAGTGTATAGGGCAATATCTTCAAACGGATTATCAGTCACTTCAAATACTGAGTTATTCGTTTTAAATACCGGCAGAGTATCTCTTTCAAAACCAAAAAACAGCGGGTGCGTGCGATCAATTTTGCTTTCAAAAACGGCTCCAGCCACTAGCTTTTTGGCTCTTAAAGCCGACCTGTCACCGTAATTTAAGTTATCAGTCGGAAACTCAGCGTCGATAGCTTTTCGAGATAGCGGTTTATTTTTAATCCACTCGTTTTTAGCAAACCAATTGAGTGCACTCTTCTGTCCAATTAGCACACCGCCGCGTGCTACCCACTGGCCTATTTTTTTAACGGTAGCGTCATTTAGCATCGCGTAATTCCCCGATGCAAAAATGATATGAGTATAGCGGTCAAGTTCGCGGCTATTTAGGCTGTCCGCGTCCCACATAGTGGCCGGTAACCCCACGCTAGTATCTAAATAATGCCAAATTTCACCCACTTCTAAACTCGACGTTCCTTGCCCGCCCACTAAAAGTACTTCCGGTTTTTTAACCGGCGCAAATTGTCTTGAGCCTAAATCAATCCCTTTAACCGTGAGACCACTTTCAATAGTGTGTACTGCAATACCCAAGTCGCTGCTGTATGAAGCGAGTAAGTCTGTCACGTTAGCAGGTTGCATTAATGCGTTGGGGATTAAAACCGTGCCTTTGCTAAAATTATAAGAGCCTTTGCTCGTATCTGCAGTAAAATCAGCGCCCGCCACTCTGGCTTGTACACCGTTTTCGAGCAAATACTGCAAGAATCTAGGAGCCTGATGATCAAACCACTCAAATGCATAAGCGTAAGCGTCGGCATTTAGCTCAACATACTGCTTTGGCGTGTTTTGCCAATCATTTAACGAGAGCTTACGCGCAACAGACGATTTAACGCCCACATACTCGAGGTTGAACGACATACCAATATTCCAGTTAGACACATCATAAAAAGTATTGTCTGCAAAGCTAGTACGTTCACTAAACAAAGACTTAATTAAGCGATACTGATTTTGCGACAGCGACACGAATATACTCTTGCCTGCTTCAAACACACGGTCATTTACTTCAATGTCTTTTTGCAACTGTTGCACATCAATTTTATGTGCTTGTAAAATCGAAACCATACGTTCAAAACGCGACTTATCGTTGCCCTTTGCTATAAGGTAACCGCTCACATCATCATCTTTAATTAGCTTTTGCGTGTCTCTGAAAAACTGACGCTGATATGCCAATATCGCGGCCTTGTTGGCAAGTGCGCCCTCAAAGGTCGATAAAGATGTAGTTACTTGATTTTGTATAGTTCGCGGGAAAGCGACCAAGCCATTTATAGACTCCTGCAGATGGCCGCGGCTACTGGCTTGTTCAAACAAAATACCAATACTGCCATGACCATCAGGATAAGTAGAGCCGTTGCCATAGTAGAAGTCATCAAATGATTCTTCGGTAAAGTACAACTGCTTGTCGGCATCCAAAGCTTTGGCATGAAACTTCGCCAACGCGCCAGTCAAAGTAACATTCTGATTTGGAGTCCATGGGTTTTTGCGCGATGGAATACCCGGTTGGAAGAAATAGGTGCTGTTGGTGCCCATTTCATGAAAGTCGGTCAACACGTGAGGACGCCACTGATGGAATTGATTGATACGAGCTCTCGACTCAGGGTGAGTAAGCAATAACCAGTCTCTGTTTAAATCAAACCAATAGTGATTTGTGCGGCCACTTGGCCAATGCTCTCGGTGTTCGCGATGACTCGGATCGCTCACCAAACGCTTGCCCTTGTGCATATTAGCCCAATGTGCAAAACGTGATAAACCATCAGGGTTAAGAGAAGGGTCGAGTAGAACAACGTTATTATTTAGTAATTCAAGCACTTGTGGACTATTTGACGCCGCTAAATGATACGCAATAAGCAATGAAGCATTACTACCAGACGGCTCGTTGCCATGGACACTGTAGCCCATATAAATAACGAGAGGGTCGTCTTCTTTTGCTGCTTCACCCGAGGCAATGCGGTCGATATGTGCAGATTTAATTTGCTCAATATTGTTGTGGTTTTCGGGCGTCGTGAAAGTCAAGAGTAATAGCTGGCGCTGTTCATGACTTCTGCCGGTTTCGACCAGCGTAATACGGTCAGATTTTTCGGCTAAAGCTTTCATGTAAGTCACAATTTGATCGTGACGGACATGCCAAGTGCCCACAGGATATCCTAAGATATCGGCAGGCAGTGGAATGTCAGGGTTATAGTCTTGACCCTCTGGCAAATATTCTAAATCGCTTGTTTGCGCGTGTACTAGCGCACTGCTCACTAAAAAAATGACGCAGGTGAATAAAAACCGAACTTTATTCAAACCTAATCGCATACCCTACCTCGTATTGTTTTATGAATTTTTATATTAAAGATGGTATTAGCTACGTAACCCTCTAATTGTTACTCAATTTATGAGAAAAGTATAATGAGTAAGGCAAATGAATGAATATTTCACAAAAATAATAATACTTGAGTGTTTTACTCAGGTAATATTTGTTACACTATCTTTCATCAGAACGATGGGATTAAATTATGATCAATATTTCAGAATCTGCTGAATCACATTTCAGCAAATTATTAGCTCAGCAAGAAGCGGGCACCAACATTCGAGTGTTTGTTATTAACCCGGGCACATCAAAAGCAGAATGCGGCGTGTCTTATTGCCCAGCCGACGCGGTTGAACCTCAAGACATCAGACTTAACTTTAATGGCTTTGACGCGGTTATCGACGAAGAAAGTGCGCCGTTTTTAGAAGAAGCAGAAATAGACTTTGTGAGCGACCAAATGGGCTCGCAATTAACCTTAAAAGCGCCAAACGCGAAAGCCCGTAAAATTGCAGACGACGCGCCGCTTATCGAACGCATAAATTACATGATAGAAGCTGAAATCAATCCGCAGTTGGCAAGCCATGGAGGCCAAGTAAGCTTGATTGAAGTGACCGAAGACGGAACTGCCTTGCTACAATTTGGCGGTGGTTGTAATGGTTGTTCAATGGTCGACGTTACGCTTAAAGACGGTATTGAAAAACAAATGCTAGAACACTTCGCTGGCGAGATAACGGCAGTTAAAGATGCAACATCCCACGAAGCTGGTGAGCATTCTTACTATTAAATAATTGCAGGTCGCTGTTGATTACTTTTAGTTATGACACAGCGACTATATAGTTTACTACTCCAAAAGCGTCTTAGGCTTTTTTTTGTAAAGATAGCCGTAATGAATACCCAACAACATCCCTCTACTTAACAAAAACGCCAACATCGCAAACCACAAGCCCATATTGTCAAAGCCAGCTGCTAACCACCATACCGGCAAAAACACGACTCCGGTACTTAATAGCATACTATTTCGCATCGGCTTACCTTTACTTAACCCAACATAAACCCCATCAAACAAAAAGCACCAATGAGCGATAAGAGGCAGCAAGTAAACAATAAGCGCGTATGCGTGCATCGCCTCAACAATTTCATCGTGATGCGTCAACAAGTTCACAATCGGACTGTCCAGAAAGTAAAACACTAACGAATAGGCAATGGCCAAAATACTCGACCAAAACAAGCCAATCTTGACTTGCTGGTTCACATTTTGAAGGTCTTGCTTCCCTTTAGCCTCACCAATAAGCGCTTCAACGGCGTTAGCAACGCCGTCTAACCCTAACGCGATAAGCGTAAAAAACTGAAGGATAATGGCATTTACCGCAGCGGCCTGGGCACCAAATTGCGCGCCTTTTAAGGTGATAAAGGCAAGGGTAAATTGCAAGGCCAAATTACGCACCAGCATATGACTGTTAAGGGCAATCAAAGGTCTTAATAGACTAAAGCTGATGACGCTAGCAAAATAACGCTTGGTAAAAGCGGGAGAGTCGGACTGTCCAGTTTTGTCTCGTTCATTAAAAGTAGAGCTCAAATCGGACTGTCCAATTCGCCAAATGTTTACCAGATAGATCGCAATTGCCAACATTAAATACTCAGCAAAAACCGTTGCTGCTGCAACACCTTGTACACCCCAATCAAATACAAATACAAACACTAGGCTCGCGACAATATTCGCCAAGTTAATAATAACTTGTAGCATCAGCACGCTTTTTGTTTTTTGCTGCCCAATTAACCAACCAATCATCACCATATTGATCAAGGCAGCAGGTGCGCCCCATATGCGCACACTAAAATAGTCAACAATGCTAGTGGCAACGTCTGCTTGAGCTTTAGAAAAGTGCAATCCTAGTTTGAGGACGAGTTGATTTACAATAAGTAAACAGATGGCCAGCACTAGAGCAATAAAGCCGCCTTGCAATAAAACTTTGAATGATTTTGCGGGCGTTTGACCTTTAGCTTGTGCAGAAAGCCCGGTGATAGACATTTTCATAAAGCCGCAGACCCAATATAGCTGCGTAACAATCATTGAGCCTATTGCTGCACCTGCCAAATAGGAAACCTCGTCCATTCTGCCCAATATGGCCGTATCCACCAAACCCAATAGAGGGGTCGTGATATTCGCGACTATCAAAGGAAACGCTAAGCTTAATAATCGACGATGAGATTGTGTGGCGATAGTGATAAAATATCCTCAGTGAAAAATAGGAAAACAAAAACATGTCTTTAAAAGCAATTGATAAAGTGCGAGTACTCACCTTAAGTATGCTATGTGTTTGTATGGGCTTAATGCAAGCCGCCGCGAATAATAACCAAACACTTAAAGCCGAAGATACAAGTGAAGTGCGCCTTGAAGTTGCCGAACGTAACCTTGTTATCTTGCAATATCATCATGTGTCTACACAAACACCCAATAGCACGAGCGTTAGCCCTGCTGTTTTTGCCCAGCACATGGCTCACTTAAACGACAATCATACTGTTGTTGACCTTGCCCAGGCAATACAAGCAATACAAAACAATCAAGCCTTACCAAAAGACGCGGTCGCCATCACTTTTGACGATGGTTTCACAAATATACTCGAAAATGGACACCCAATATTAGAAAAGTATGACTTTCCCTACACAGTGTTTATTAACCCCGCCATTATTGGTGAATCAAGCAGCCAGCTAACTTGGGACGAAATAAGGTCGATGCAACCTTTAGCCACCTTTGCCAACCATACTTTAGATCATGCTCATTTGCTCGAAAAATACGGTAACGAAGACCAGCAACAATGGCTCACGCGAGTCATGCAAGATATTAATCAGGCTGAAGCAATCATGCGCGAAGAGCTTAGCTACAGCAAAAAATGGCTCGCCTACCCTTTTGGTGAATTTAATCAAGCGCTTAAGAGTGAGCTCACTACTCAAGGTTATATAGGTTTTGGTCAACAGTCGGGTGCGGTGAGTGTGCACAGTGACTTTGGTGCCCTACCAAGATTTCCGGCTGCCGGCATATATGCCAAATTGGACAGTCTAAAAGTGAAGTTAAACAGCTTAGCTATGCCATTAAGCAAAGCAGAACCAAGCCGAGTTGAATATAAACCAGATGAGGTGATAAAAGAATTAATCCTGACAATCGGTGACAACGACGTAAGACTTGATGCTTTTGCATGTTATTTTAAAGGCGAAAAACTCAAATTTATTGGTAACGAGAATACCGTAAACGTGAAAGTTGACCATACAACTGAACCCGGCCGAGCTCGCATCAATTGCACTGCACCAAGTAAGGCGTATCCTTCACGCTATTATTGGTACTCTTATCCTATCTTTACTTCTACCCACGAGGGTGAATTTTTAGACTAAAAAGAATGTAATTGGCACGGGTACAGAGACTATAAGGTATAGCTCATGCGAACAAAGCGCTGTTGTGTAGGACTAAACTCACTCCATGCTTCTTGGATGAAGTCGCAGCTTTGATAAAAGTGTATGGCGCGACTGTTTGCGGCGTCTACGTCTAGCACGAGGCGTTTTTTTGCTAAATTATTGCCTTGTTTAATTGCACAAGCAATAAGCGCTTTACCAACACCATTACCCTGATACAAAGGCTCTACCGCGAGGTGGCCAATGCACAACTCTTCGGCGCTTGGTGCAACAAAAACTCGCATTAAGCTCGGATTAGTAGTGACTAAATGACGCAGTTGCTTGTCGCTCAAAAACGACGACAAACTGCTCAGCGTTTGTTGATGAAAAGCCTCGCTTAACCCATCGTGCCAAAGCGTTAAACAGCCAAAGATAATGTCATTTTTGACAAGGCTTTCATCATGCAATATCGATTTGTCGCTTGCTTCCTGTTCGCCGCAAGCAACAATATGGCGCTTCGCACTATACTGCCCATCTTCTTGGTGCATTGCTTGTTGAATATAGTCTAGTGCTTGAGACTCACCACCAAACAAATAGGGCAACAATATGGGTGCAGAGTCAAATACAAGGGAAGCAAGTTGCTTAGTATCTTGGGGCTGACCACCTCGAAGCTCAATCATATTGTTCAAGCTTTACACAAATGCAATGCAAAATTAACCGGTATGTTTTGGAATGGATGTGCATGGCATAAACCAATATGAGTTAGTGACCTAACAGTATAGGCACATCATCAACTATTTGCGTCATATCGCTTATTGCGAGTTCACCTGGCACGTGTTTTGGCTTAAATCGCCCCACCACGTTACCGTTTGGGTTGATCACCACAATAGACGCACTATGGTCGACTAAGTAATTGGGGTTGTCGGTACTTTCACTTAAGGAATACATCATTCCCATGCTGCGAACTAAAGGGAATAATTGATCGTGCGGCCCCGTTGTGGCGACAAATGCCGAGTTAAAATAGTTGATATATTCATTGAGGCGTTCAGTCGTATCGCGTTTAGGGTCGACCGACAAAAACCAAATTTGTAGAGGTTCATCTTTTACATGCTGAGTCAGCTGCGGATACACCGTGTTTACCTCAGCCAACGTTACTGGGCAAATATCAGGACAATAGGTGTAGCCAACAAAGGCAAGGGTCCACTTACCTATTAGATTTTGGGTCGTGAAATCAGCCCCTTCATGGGTAGTCAGTGTAAAATCGCTTAGTGCTCTTGGCTGCGGAAACCAATTTAAGTGTTCGGTTTTAGAAGACAAATCATTCGCGTTTTTGTCGCCAGTTTCAGGCGGCGCGATGACTAAAGCGAGATATACACCCAGACCAAAAACAACAACTAAAACCAAACCCAACCACTTATTTTGCATTTATACCCTCTGAAAAACGATGCGCTAATACTCTGTCTTTATCTTTTACTAGATAACAAAATAGTGATCAACCAACAAAACAACAAACAGTATCATCAGATGCAATATTGAGAATTTGAAAGTCGCCATGGCCGTATTTGCATCAGGCTTAAATTTAAGCTTTAGTGCCATATACATGAAGTAAGCGTTTAACAAGCTTGAGCCAACTAAATAAATCATTCCGCTCATGCCGGTGATAAATGGCAAAACGCCAATTAAGCATAAAAGTACTGTGTACAAGATAATGCAGGTTTTCGTAAATTCGATGCCGTGTGTGTTTGGCAACATAGGAATTTTTGCCTTCGCATAGTCTTTTTCACGATGAATGGCTAACGCCCAAAAATGGGGTGGTGTCCAAGTGAACACAAGCAGAACAAGCAAAAGGCCATAAGCGTGGATTTCACCAGTGACTGCCGTCCAACCCAATAATGGCGGTGCCGCGCCCGCAAGCCCTCCGATAACGATATTCTGTGGAGTCGCCCTTTTCAAGTACATTGTGTAAATAACAGCATAACCCACTAAGCTTAACAAAGTTAACCAAGCGGTAAGCATATTGACAAATAGCGCAAGCGACGCAAAGCCTACAGTAGCAAGCACAAATGCGAAAGTTAGCGCTTGTCTGGGTGATACTTTACCTTTGGCAACAGGCCTGTTAAAGGTCCTTGCCATCACTGAGTCTATCTTATGGTCAACAACGTGATTAATAACGGCGGCAGCAGAAGACAACAAGCCAATGCCGAGCATTCCCGCCACCAAGATTACCGGGTCGACCCAAGTGGGCGTTGCTAAACACATACCGACTAAAGCAGTTAAGAGTAACAACATAACCACTCGAGGTTTAGTCAGCTCATAATAGTCAGCCAAAGTCGCTTTTTTATTTTGTTTAATTGCATCCGGCGAGACAACTTCACTCGTCTGAGCGTGACCTGTTTCATCGACAGCGGCGCTTGCGTTCATTACTTTAGTCACTGCTTATTCTTCCCATCTTCTATATATACGACTATTTAAATAATAGTACATTTTATTTTTGCTGATGCTCTGGCTAGCCGGTTTCTTGCTTTTTATAAACGTGAAAGCCGTCATATAATTGAGCTCGTTTTTTAATACTTACGATACATCGTATAGGTGAGCAATATCATCACTAGCAGCAAACAAGCTGCGACCGCGTTATGCATCACCGCAACCGTTAACGGAAGCATATACACTACATTGCTCACGCCTAATGCAACCTGAACGCCCAATACAATTATCATCAAGACAATCATTCTTTTAACCATGCCGGAATTTGACTTTGCGTACATCGCAATCGCTAGCCAGCATAGATATAAAAACACAACGATAGCGCCAAAGCGATGCATGACATGCATAGTCATGCGGTCTTCGTAGGGGTGCACACCAAATTCGTAATTGTCGGCTTCAGGGATACTAAAAGCACCCGCAAAATCGAGGTTACTCACCCAATCACCTTGGCAAATAGGTAGCTCTGTGCAAGCTAAAGATGCGTAGTTTGCTGAAGTCCAGCCACCAAGTGCGATTTGTCCAACTAATAAAATAATACCCAGCACGCCAAATTTAGCGAAATGCCTTATTTGTGCATCTCCACCTGGAATTCGGTAAGGCGTCATCCGAAGATACAACAGGAATAAACAAGAAAGCACCGTAAAACCACCTAGCAAGTGCCCCATTACCACCGCTGGTAGCAAGTTGAGCGTTACCGTCCACATGCCGAGTGCGCCTTGAAAACAGACTAGTAGTAAAAGGATAAAAGGTAGCTTTACCGGACCACGTTTACCGCGCATTTTGCGCACTAAGGCACTTAAAAAGACGACTAAAATTAAAAAACCTAAGCCAGCAGCAAAGTAGCGATGAATCATTTCGTTCCATGCTTTTTCGGCTTCTACCGGGCGCTCAGGAAAGGCTTGGTTGGCTGCCTCAACTTGTTCTTCGGCTTGTGGAACCAAAATTGTGCCATAGCACCCCGGCCAATCTGGACAGCCTAAGCCCGCGTCTGTCAAGCGCGTGTATGCGCCCAAAATAATTACGACTAGCGCCAAAAATATACTAGCAAGCACTAACTTCTTCATGAATTTTCTATCCTAGCTTTACCCTATACGCGATAATTTTAATAATTTCTTGAGATCTGCGAGTATATTTCTACTGTCCATAGTCGCTTCGTCAATATCGCTTGTTGTAGGATACCTAAGCACAATGTTGTGTAGAGTATCGCTTATGAAAATAGCATTTAAATCGGTATTTTTAAACACTTCATTTACATCTAGATTGCTTTTTTGTAACAGAAACGCACCATAGGCTTCTTCAACTTGGGCGATTGCCGCGGCAGATGAATTTTCGGTTTGAATAAATAGCTTTTCTACCCTGTCTGACTCTTTACCCGTTGCCAAATAAATTTGCCCTACGCTGTAGATTGCGTTTTCGCAAGCGACATTGCAATCGGACGGAAGTACATAAAGCAAATGCCATTTGGCGTTGCTATTAGACAGTAGTGTATTTGCCTCAATTACTGGTTGCAACAGCTCGCCCCTATTGGTTGCGGCTTTGTTAAACCAATCATTTTGTAGCGCTAAATACGCCAGTACCACAGGCAAAACAAAAACCGCGATCATTAACACTAAAGTACTTTTATTCTTATTATTGTTTGTAGTCATAAAACTCTCTGTAAAAATTACTAATTCGATTATGTTGTTCTTGTTAGAAGGTTATCAGGCTTTATTGTGTTTCGCCGCTTTTACTGACTTGCATCCATTTCAATAAGCTTAATAAATAAATGGTTAGGCCTGCTACCGCTAGACCAAACCACTGAATGGCATAGCCTAGGTGCTTTTCTGGACTCATGGTGACCGCTTCCCAATCGCGAACAAAAGTAGATGAGGTATTGTCTTGTAGTCGTAATATAAATGGTAAAACAGATTGCCCTAAGTGTTGCTCTATTTGCTTTAAATCAATTTGCTGAAGTAAAGCAGGAAAGCTCCCGTAATTAGTGTTCGTTTCGGTAATCAGTTTATTATTTTCAGGCACGTAAAGCATGCCCTCCACGTGCTTAAAGCCGAACCTTTCAAACGCAGGAAGAGCTGGCCGAGGTGCAGTAGCGGCTAACCACCCCAAATCTAACAAAACAACACCGTTGGCAGTCTTGAAGGGCTGCATAGCATTAAAGCCCGCTTTACCTTCCTTGAGCTTATTATCAATATAGAACAAAGCGTCAAGCAATTCACCATTAGCCGATACTGAATAGTCTTGATATTCCATGTAATCGTCTAGGACATCACTTATGCCAATAGACGCTTGCTGCTGAGCAAAAGCGATACGCTCCAGTCGTCCTTCTTTTTCGAGTTTACGGTCGAGTTGCCAAAAACCTAAGGTCAACATGATGACAATCGCGCCCAAAGCGACTAATGTAGCTAATACAGGAAACTTCCGCTTTGTTTTATCTGGTGACATATTTGGTTGATGTTCAAGGTGGCTCATTAATATAGCTCTAACAAAAGCGACGCGGCTTGATTTGCGACCGCAACGGCACTAATAAAAAAAAGAGGACATGAGAAATGGCAATAAAAATCATCGTTAGCGGTTTACTTATTTTTATGGTTTACAACTTGTTTAAGGCAATGATGATCATGTTAAAAGGCGATACTACCCAGCCTATGAGCAAATTTATTGGACGTAGAGTTGCTATATCAGCCCTCATCGTATTTTTGTTGATTATTGGTATCGCAACTGGACTTATTCAGCCTAATCCTCGGCCTTACTAGCGGAAAGTAAAAAGGCCACTACTTTTTTATACAAAGCAATGGCCCAATAGGCATTTCAATTAAAGTATATAAACAAACAAGAATAACATTACCCAAACCACGTCAACAAAGTGCCAATACCAAGCGCCCGCTTGAAAAGCAAAATGCTCTTTGGGTGTAAAGTGGCCTTTAAGTGTTCGTCCTAAAAGTACAATAAGAATAATAGTACCAAGTGTCACGTGCAATCCGTGAAACCCTGTCAATAGGAAGAATGTATTTCCATACACACCAGAGTCCAAAGTTAAGCCTATATCGTAAGCATGGATGTACTCATAGGCTTGTAAACCCAAAAAGATAATACCTAACAAAATTGTGCCCGCTAACCAACCGTTAAGTTGTCCGCGCTTGTCTTTTTCTAGACCAACATGAGCAAAGTGCAATGTAAAAGACGATATTAACAATATAACAGTATTTACCAAAGGTAAGCCAAACCATCCCATTTGGGTAGATGTATCACCGCCCGGCGTTTGAACGAGCGGCCACATGGCTTCAAAAGTAGGCCATAGTACTTCGTTTGTCATGGCATTATTTGATGCGCCGCCTAACCATGGAATGGAGATAGTACGAGCGTAAAAAAGTGCTCCGAAAAAAGCGACAAAAAACATGACTTCAGAAAATATAAACCATGCCATACCTTGACGATACGAACGCCCTAGTTGTGCGCTGTATAAACCTGACATAGACTCGTCAATCTGGTTTTTAAACCAACCTATCAGCATAATCAACAAAAGCGCTAGACCTGCAATTAAGGTATATAAACCAAAACCACTTTTATCACCGGTTGACTCGATAACAAAGTTACCTGCGCCTACTGCTATAAGGAATAAAGCAACTGCGCCCACAAAGGGCCACACGCTTTGGTCGGGCACATAGTACTTTTGATATTCTTCTTGCGCTTGAGCCATTGTGTTCTCCGTTAACTCTTATTGGTATTTATAAACATCGAATCTAAGATGGCGGCTTGAGCGTTATTTGGCTCATCCTCTTTCGCCGATTCGGTGATGTCATAAAGTGTGTAATTTAAAGTAAAATAAGTGATTTCTTCAGGTAATTGTGGGTCTATATAAAACACCATCGGCATGACTGCCTCTTCGCCTGCTTTTAGGGGTTGATGCTGAAAACAAAAACATTCTGTTTTATTTAAATAAAGTGACGCAGTACCGGGTGATACAGAAGGCACTGCTTGAGCGATAATATCACGCTTGGTTGGGTTTCTGACATAAAAAGAGACTTCGCCCATTTCACCAGGGTGCACCTTTATTTTTCGGGTTTGCGCAGTAAACTCCCAAGGCATGCCCGAGTTAGTGCGTGTGATAAAATCTACTGTAATGGTTCTACTAGTGTCTATCTCTACCGCTTCATAAACCGCAGCCTCGGTGTTCGTCTTACCGTTAATGCCAGTTATATCGCAAAATACGTCATATAAGGGCACCAAAGCAAAACCAAAACCAAACATACAGACAACGACCACTAGTATTTTACCAACGGTTTTACCATGATTTTGTTGAGTGTGTGACTGCTGCATTGTCTTGCTTTGTACCTGTACTTAAATCGTTTTGTTACTTAAACAAAGTTGAAAATTCACTCTCAACAAAATCAACCGAGGCCGTTGAGAGTGAGTATCTATTTCCTATTTAACTAGCGGTGGTGTTTCAAATGAATGATACGGCGCTGGAGACGGGATTTCCCATTCGAGGCCTTCTGCACCTTCCCACACTTGGCTCGATACAGGCTCGCCTTTCTTTTGGCACGCTTTTATCAAAAGTGCTAAGAAAATAAGCTGTGATAAACCAAAGGCAAAACCGCCTACCGAAATCCACTTGTTAAAGTCAGCGAATTGCAATGCGTAGTCGGGTATACGACGAGGCATGCCAGCTAAACCAACAAAGTGCATGGGGAAAAACAACACGTTCACCGAGACTAAAGAACACCAGAAGTGCCATTTCGCAAGCGTTACATCAAACATTTTACCTGTCCATTTTGGCAACCAGTAATAAACAGCCGCCATAATGGAGAACACTGCACCCGTTACAAGCACGTAATGGAAGTGAGCAACAACAAAGTAGGTATCATGATATTGGAAGTCAACCGGCGTAATCGCTAGCATTAAGCCCGACAACCCACCTATGGTAAATAAAACAATAAAAGCAATAGCAAACAGCATCGGAATTTCGAAGCTTAAAGACCCGCGCCACATAGTGGCTACCCAGTTAAAGACTTTAACGCCGGTAGGCACCGATATCAGCATGGTAGCAAACATGAAGAACATTTCTGCCGCCACGGGCATCCCTGTCGTAAACATGTGGTGCGCCCAAACAATAAACGACAATAAAGCGATGGAGGCCGTTGCATAAACCATTGATGCATAGCCAAACAAAGGTTTACGTGAGAATGTCGGTACGATTGCTGAGATAATACCAAATGCAGGTAGGATCATTATATACACTTCAGGATGCCCGAAGAACCAGAAGATATGCTGGAACAACACGGGGTCACCACCACCTGCTGCATCAAAGAAACTGGTGCCGAAGAACTTATCGGTAAGTACCATTGTTACGGCTGCCGCTAGTACAGGCATAACTGCAATCAGTAAGAATGCGGTGATTAACCACGTCCATACAAACAATGGCATTTTCATGTAGGTCATGCCGGGTGCGCGCATGTTGAATATAGTTACTACCACGTTAATCGCACCCATTATGGAACTAATTCCCATAATATGCACAGAAAACACAAACAAGGCGGTACTGTCTCCACTGTAAGTGGTAGATAAAGGCGCGTAGAATGTCCAACCAAATGCCGGACCGCCACCTTCCATAAATAAAGAAGATAGTAAAATTAAGAAAGCAAATGGCAGAATCCAGAAGCTCCAGTTATTCATGCGCGGCAATGCCATATCTGGCGCACCAATCATCATTGGTACCAACCAGTTAGCCAAACCAGTAAACGCAGGCATAACCGCACCAAATACCATTATCAAGCCGTGCACCGTGGTCATTTGGTTAAAAAAGTTCGGCTCTACAATCTGCAAGCCAGGTTGGAACAACTCGGCACGGATAACCATTGCCATTGCTCCGCCCACCAAAAACATAATAAAGGCGAACCATAAATACAATGTGCCGATGTCTTTGTGGTTAGTTGTGAGTAGCCAACGCATAATGCCTTTTGGCGCGCCGTGGTGGTGGTCGTCGTGGTGCTCATCATGAGCGCCGTCTTGACCCTCTAAAGGATGAGCGGTATCAGTAGTGGTAGTCATGCCTTACTCCTTACCATTCATTATTGCGTTAACATCTTTAGCTTGTACTAAATCGCCTGTATTGTTACCCCAAGCGTTACGCTCATAAGTGGTGACTGCGGCAATTTCGGTCATTGTAAGCTGCTTGGAAAACGAAGCCATCGACGTGCCCGCTCGGCCGTTAACGATAATATCGATATGTCCTTCTTGGTCTTCAAGCGCCATTTTTGACCCTTTTAGTGCAGGGAAAACACCAGGCAAACCTTCACCGTTTGGCATATGACACGCTGCACACACTGCATCGTATACACGTTTGCCTGTGACCATTGCTTCTTCCATTGTCATGTTCATCGATAGCAGGCGCTGTTCTTCTTCTTTAGCACGTTGAGCGATAGCTTCTTGCTCTGCTATCCATGCATCATATTCTGCTGGTTCTTTAGCGATCACGACGATTGGCATAAAGCCGTGATCTTTTCCGCAAAGCTCAGCACATTGGCCACGGTAAACACCGGGTTCATTTACGTTTGTCCACGCCTCATTGATGAAACCGGGGTTAGCATCTTTTTTCACGGCAAAATCGGGAACCCACCAAGAGTGAATGACATCATCAGAAGTAATGAGAAAACGTACTTTTTTGCCGGTTGGAATTACAAGCGGGCGGTCAACCTCAAGAAGATAATTAGCGCCTTTTGTAAATTTGTCTTTGATTTGTTCTTGTTGCGTCGCTAGAACAGAGAAATATTCTACGTCGTTGTCCATGTACTTGTAATGCCACTTCCATTGCGAACCGGTCACCAACACGGTGATGTCAGATTCGCTTACATCTTCCATATCAATCAGCGTGTTCGCCGCGGGAACTGCCATACCAATTAGGATAAGAAAAGGAACAACCGTCCAAGCAATTTCAACTTTTACATTTTCATGAAAATTAGCAGGTTTGGCACCTTTCGATTTGCGGTGAGCAACCATCGAATAAAACATCACACCAAATACGACAACGGCGATGACTACACATATCCAAAACATTAGCATATGCAAGCCATAGACTTGTTGACTAATGTCCGTTACGCCTTGACGTAAATTCAAATCTGAGCGACCGGTGTCGGCCACATCCGCTGCGCTTACAGCAAAGGCTGTAAAACAAAGCGACAGACAAGAAATGAAATTTCTTAACTTCACACTAACTCTCCCTTTATGTACAAGTGCTCTTACGCAAATATCAGGACCACAAACGTAAGATATGGACATAATTGTATTTATAAGTAACGCAATTGTTTTGTTTTTGTAAATAGCGTATTAATAATCGAACAATATACGCACTTAGTCTAGTGTTTTTTCGATATTTTTCGTTGAATAGCATCGGAAAATCCGATCAAGGGATTATTTTGTGTACAAAAAAAAGGACAGTCCTTAAAAACTGTCCTTTATTTGTAAATCTATTGTTACTTTTAGGTAACTAGAGGTCGGCGTGATCTCTAATAACACCTACCGCTAAACCTTCAACAGTAAAAAACTGTGAGGCGAGGTCAACTTTGATGGGGGCAAAGTCTTCGTTTTCAGCATGTAAAAGAATCTCGCTACCGCGGCGTTCGAACCTTTTGACAGTAACGTCTTCATCTACGCGGGCGACTACAACTTGACCATTATTCACTTGGTCAGTTTTATGCACGGCAAGTAAATCGCCGTCCATAATGCCGATGTCTTTCATGCTCATGCCTTTTACGCGCAGCAAAAAGTCGGCACGCGGATGGAACATAGCAGGGTCCATTTTAAAACGGTTCTCCACATGCTCTTGAGCAAGGATTGGCTCACCTGCAGCAACCTGACCAATAAGTGGAAGGCCATCTTCCACCTCATCCTCTAGGTCTACGTTAAGTTTTATGCCGCGTGAGGTGCCCGGAAGTATCTCGATGACTCCCTTTTTAGCTAGTGCTTTGAGGTGTTCTTCAGCGGCGTTTGCCGATTTAAAGCCAAGGTTACGAGCAATTTCTGCTCGGGTGGGCGGCATACCTGTGTCGATCATTGTAGATTTGATTAAATCGAGCACTTCTTGTTGTCGTGGAGTTAGTGGACGCATAAAC